>WFYB01000103.1 GCA_015490315.1 Sulfurovum sp.
CAGATACTGCTCGAACATGGTGTAGCAAAGCTTGACTGTGTCGATGTCGGCAGTGAACAGCTTCACCATTCGCTGCGAGAGGATGTCAGAGTCAGCGTGTATGAACAGACCGATATACGGGCGTTTGAAAGTGCGAAGCGTTACGGGGTGATCAGCTGTGATGTGTCGTTTATCTCTATCTTGCAGATCATAGGGGATATCGATCGTCTCGCAGAGGTGGAAGCGGATATCCTCATCCTCTACAAACCGCAATTTGAAGTAGGCAAGGATGTCAGGCGTGACAGCAAAGGGGTGGTACAGGATATGGATGCCATCACCAGACGCAAAGAGGCGTTCGAAGCTGAGGCGCAAAGAGTGGGCTGGGATCTGATCTATCATGCACCCTCAATGGTGGCCGGAAAAGAGGGAAATATCGAATACCTTTACCATTTTGTTAAAATTAGAAATTAGAAATTAGAAATTGGAAATTGGAAATTGGAAATTGGAATATAGTAATAGCATAAAATCTATCGCCATTGGATCTTTTGATGGGATGCATATCGCCCATCAGGCACTGATAGCCAGAGCGGAGGCAGTGGTGGTGATAGAGCGTAACGGGGGTTATCTCACACCGGGATACAAACGTGCATGCTTTACTGACAGACCCTGTTTCTTCTACCACTTTGAGAAGATACGTGGCTTGACACCCGAAGCGTTTGTTGCGAAGCTGCAAGAGGATTTCCCCAAACTTGAGAAGATCGTGGTGGGGTACGACTTTGCCTTTGGGAAAGGCAAGAGCGCTGATGCAAATCGTTTGAGAGAACTTTTTGACGGCGAAGTAGAGATCGTAGAAGAGGTCAAATATGAAGAGATATCCGTACATTCACGCGTGATCAAAGCCTATCTCAAAGAGGGAGATATCCAGATGGCAAACTCTCTTTTGGGCAGAGAGTATCTCATCGAGGGACGGGTGATACGCGGGCAGGGGTTGGGGAGCCGGGCACTTGTACCGACACTCAATCTTCATATCGAGGGGTATCAACTGCCGCTTGAGGGTGTTTATGCGACTCATACCTGCGTAGAAGGGAAGTGGTATGATTCAGTCAGCTTCATCGGACACCGGGTCAGTACAGACGGCAGCTATGCAGTGGAGACACACTTGCTTGAGAGCAGTATAGAGCCGCCTTTGGGAGAAGTAGGGGTTGCTTTTGTTGCCTTTTTACGTGAGAACAGGAAGTTTGAGACGCTTGAGGCACTGAAGAAGCAGATAGAGCAAGATATTGTGCAGGCGAAAGTGGAATTAGGAATGAGGAATTTTGGTATGCTTTCCTTTGGAAAGCTTTTTGGGATAATATCTTAAAAGGATACGGGTTTGCAGGCAGATAAATTATTTACTGAGAAGATAGAGAAGAAGTTCGAGTTTGATGTGAAAAGCGTCAGCAGACAACAACTGCTTGTTGTCTGTAGCTTTGGAACCGGAGTGATCGGAGCGAAGCGAAGCCACGGAGGGCTTCATCAGACGACGGAATATCAATAAAAGGACACAATATTGCAAAGTGACAAACTGTTTACACAGAAGATAGAGAAGAAGTTCGAGTTTGATGAAGCGGTTGCTTCGGTCTTTGATGATATGCTCAGTCGATCGGTGCCTTTTTATGATGAGGTGCGAGCCTTGGTGATCTCACTGATCCTTGCCCGTGCGAGTGAGGGGATGAAGGTGCTTGATCTTGGCTCATCCACAGCGAAGTTCCTGCTCGATCTGCACAGCAAAGCAAGCGTACCGATGCAGCTGACAGGCATAGACAACTCTCAGGCGATGCTCGATCGTGCGATGCAAAAAGCTGAGGCATTCGGTGCAGATATCAGGCTCGAACTTGCCGACATGCTGACCTATGACTACCGTAACGAAGATGTGATCGTTGCCAACTATACCCTTCAGTTCATCCGTCCGATGCAGCGTATAGAGCTTGTTAAAAAGCTCTATGAGGGGCTAAATGATGATGGGATATTTATCTTCTCAGAAAAGGTGGTTTTCGAGGATAAAAAGCTCGATAAGGAGCTCATAGATATCTATTATGCCTACAAAAAGGCACAGGGATACAGTGAGTATGAGATCGCACAGAAACGTGAAGCGCTGGAGAATGTACTGATTCCTTTTACGATCCGTGAAAATGTTCAGATGTGCAAAGAGGCGGGATTTCAAAGTGTCGATACACTTTTTCAGTGGGCGAATTTTGTTACATTCATAGCAAAAAAATGAAAGTGAATAATATGAGATTAAGAGGTGAATAATTAAGCGTTATTCACTCCGATTTTATATTTTTTAATAGCACTTGTTCACACCTTATTCACCCGGTGAATAACTCCATTTTTTCTTTGATGACAATTTTGTAATAGAAACAATCTTTTTCCTTTGAAACCCATACACTTTTCATTGTTTTTAAGCTATAATCATCCAATTAAATTTGGATGATGGATAATCATCTTATGATGAAGGATAATTTATGAGTTGGACACCAAGCAGTTGGAGAGCATTTCCCATCAAGCAGCAACCGACATATGATGATCAAGCCGCACTCAAGCAGGTGGAGGAGGAGCTGAGCTCTTATCCGCCGCTGATCTTTGCAGGAGAAGCACGCAGACTCAAGGAGAAACTGGCACGTGCAGGCAGGGGTGAGGCGTTTTTGCTCCAGGGCGGTGACTGTGCGGAGAGCTTTGCGGACTTCAATGCGCAGAATATCAAAAACCTTTTCAAACTGATGCTCCAGATGAATATGGTGCTGATGTACTCAACAGGCAAACCGATCGTAAAAGTAGGGCGTATCGCCGGACAGTTTGCCAAGCCGAGATCTTCTGACTTTGAAGAGAAGGACGGCAAAAAACTGCCAAGCTACCGTGGAGACATCATCAACTCGATAGAGTTCAGCGAAGAGGCGAGGGTACCCAATCCACACAACATGATCAAAGCTTACAACCAGTCTGCGGCGACCTTAAACCTGCTTCGTGCCTTTTCTCGCGGAGGATTGGCAGATCTGAAAAAAGTGCATCAGTGGAACCTCGAGTTCATCAAGGACAATCCGCTCGGCAAACGCTATGAAGAGCTCAGCGACAAGATCGACAGAGCGATGAAGTTTATGGAGGCGTGCGGGATCAACAGCGACCTGCTGCCGCAGCTTCACCAGACGACACTCTATACGTCACATGAAGCGCTGCTGCTCAACTATGAAGAGGCACTGACACGTCAGGATACAGAGACCGGAGAGTGGTATGACTGTTCGGCACATATGCTCTGGATCGGTGACAGGACAAGAGACCTAAATGAAGCACATATCGAATACTTCCGAGGAATCCAAAACCCGATCGGATGCAAGGTTGGTCCGAGTATGCAGCCTGACGAGCTGCTCTCCCTGATTGATGCGCTTAACCCTAACAATGAAGAGGGCAGACTCAATCTGATCGTGCGTATGGGAGCGTCCAAGATCTCCGAGCTCTACCCGCCGCTGCTCAAAGCGGTACGTGATGCAGGCAAAAATGTCGTCTGGACGATCGACCCGATGCATGGTAATGTAGAGAAGAGTTCGACAGGATTCAAGACAAGAAACTTTGATAATATTCTCAGTGAAGTCGAGCAGTTCTTTGCCATCCATAAAGAGATGGGTACTGTCGCAGCGGGAATTCACCTTGAAATGACGGGTAACGATGTGACCGAATGTACAGGAAGTACTTCGTGCGCGATCACGGATGAGGGGCTTGCAAGCCGCTATCATACACAGTGTGATCCGAGACTCAATGCTTCTCAGGCTCTCGAGCTTGCATTTATGATCTCAGATACGATCGGATTGTAGAAGCACTCCCTTGTGGTTGCCTTAAGGCATGATCAACAAATACCAATAATCATGACCACCCTGTGGGAGTGGTCACCCACGAGGGGGACCCCTACTGTTGGGTTATCGTAAAGATATTTTTTCCATCTTCATGGCGGTATGCAAGCGTCATATGGTGGATATCGAGGATACTTTTGACGATATAGAGTCCCAGACCCAGACCTCCTTTTGAGGTGTGGAAGGGCTTGAAGTAGTTTTCCAGCGGCTCTTTGAGCTGCTCTCCCTGATTGACAATCTCCAACTTCCCATCATCGATAATGACAGTCACATGCTTGTCTGTACTGTATTTGATCGCATTGTCAAGCAGGTTTTTGATCACAAGTGTAAAGAGTTCGAAATCGACCTTGACAATATAATCCTTTTTGATATCGACGGTAACGAGACGTTCTGGATGCTCAATCATAAGCAGATCGATACTCGCTTCGACCAGATCGCTCATCTTGTAGGGTTTGATATTGAGTTCGAAGTTCTTGGAGGTGATCTTCTCTATCTTGGCAAACTCATCGATGAGGAGATTGAGACGTTCGAAGATACTGTGTAGACGGCTTTTGCTCTTTTCATCTGGCAGCATCTCACTCATCAGACGTCCCTTGGCAATGGGCGTTTTGAGCTCATGCATCGTCGCACGCAAAAAGAGCTGTCGTGACTGTAGCAGCTCACGGATCATTTTGACAGCATGGTCAAACTCATTGGCGACCTCTGCGATCTCATCGTTTTTATCGCTGGCACACTCGATATCGAGATTGCCTTTGGAGAATGTCTTGATCTTCTCTTTGAGTTCAGAAAGGGGTTTGAGGCTCTTCATGATCCAGAGATAGAGGAGAATGATCAACATGAAGACGATTGAAAATATCACGATCTGTTTGACCGGCAGTTTGGGTTTGTTTTTGTTCTCCAAAAAAAGTTTGAAACGGTCGTTATTGATCAGGATAACACGCTGCAGCTTGAAGGTATCGGTAGCAAAGTGTTTGTATTTACCTTTCTCTTTGAAGTAGCTCTCTATCTGTATCACTTTGGCTTTGTCTTTGATGAGCGATACATTTTGGGATTCGAGGTAGGCTTCGTCGATCTTGCCGTTACGCATATAATAATCGTAAAGGTAGTGGGCGATCTGGCGTTCATGCGCTTCGTTCCTCTCCTGGAACCGGGCATTGTCATATTTGATCGATCCGACAAAGAGGATCGCAAGCAGCAGCAGCGTGATCGAAAAGACCAGATTGATCTTGCTGCGAAGGGAACTGAAGCCTTTAAACAAGTTTATACCCTACACCGCGCACCGCTTGGATACGCTTGTTGCCTTCAGGATCAATCTCTGCAAGTTTGGAGCGGATCTTGGAGATGATGACATCGAGACTCTTGCCCTGGGAGTCGATACTCATGGTCGCAGAGGTGTTGATGATCTGTTCGCGTGACTGCGTGATGCCTTGATGTCTGACCAGCAGGGAGAGTACCTCAAATTCTGCCGGAGTCAGATTGAGCGCTTCACCTTTAAAGTAGATCGTATCACCCTTGATCTCAAAGTCGCTTTGTACGGCACCGCCTTTGACCTCAGATTCTTTGTTGGTACGTTTGAGGATAGACATGATACGGGCATACATCTCTTTGGGATCATAGGGCTTTGGCAGGTAGTCATAGGCACCGAGCTCAAAGCTCTGCACCTTGTCATTGATATCACTGCGCGCAGAGGAGATAATGACAGGGATGTCATATTTGCGTACCACCTCTTCACAGACTTCGAGCCCATCCATCCCAGGCAGAGTGAGATCAAGGATCATCAGATCATACTTTTTGACCCCCGCACTCAGACCCAAAAAAGGATCTTCATAGTTGGTGATCTTGATATCGAACTGGGCAAGGTACTCACTAAGGAGCTCCGCAAACTCCGGATCATCTTCGATCATCAGGATATTGATCATCTTACTGTCCTTTTTTTGATCCATTATAGGCTCCTTAGGTTAATTGACCTCTAACAGACAGAGGGTTATGCGTCGGTCGTATAGATCAGCTTCTCGCTGAGTTCATTGCCCGTTATTTCGATGTAGCGCATCGGATATTCATCCAGATCGAGCGGACGAATAAATCCTCGTGTCGTGATGGTCTTGACCTTATTGACCAGCTTGATGTTGTCAATATGTTTGTGTCCCGACAGGGTTGCTATGAGATTGTCATAACCGAAGAGTGCGTCGATAGTCTCTTTGGCATTTCCGAGTACATATTTGTGGATGTCTTTGGATTCAGTGCCGCACCAGTAGTTGGTGTAGGGGTGGTGATTGAGAATGATCGTCGGCTTGCCCAGGTCGAGCATCTTTTTGGCAAAAGCGAGGGTCTCTTTGGTATATTCGCCGTTATCGGCATGTTCGATGCAGCTGTCAAGCCCGAGGATGAGGTAGCCGTTTTTCTCTATCGCCCAGTCTTTGCCCTCTACGGTAAGCTCCTTGTAGGACATAAAGAGCTTCTTGAATGCGGCAAGGTCGATTTGCATGTCATTGGCAGGGTTTGCTTCTTTGTTGCCACGTACATGATAGGCGGGGCAGTGCAGTTTCTCTACGATCTCTTTGTAGACAAGTGCGTCGGAGTCTGCTTTCATATTGTTGTTGAAGTTGTCTCCCCCAAACAGTACACAGTCAAGGTCTGGGTAGTGTTTGTTGAGGTAGTTCACTGCCATTTTGAGTGCCTCGACGCTGTCGGGATTACCAAGATCCATATGGGCATCGGTGATATGTACCAGCTTGAGTGTCGGTGTTGCAGCTTTGTTTGCTTCTCCTGCAACCAGCGGCATCGCAGCAAGGGCAGCAGCCCCCTTAAAAAAGTTTCTTCGTGATAGTTTTGGCATACAATCTCCTTTTAGTCGACCGGAATATAGGCATATTCTTCGTTTTGTCTGTCTATTAGCCCGATCGTTGAATTTGGGATTATTTTAACGTAACTGACTATATCTTTGGCTTTAAGTCCGTGTTTTGGCATCCCTGCACCACACATCAGAAATTCGACATTGTAGAGGGTATGCATGGAGGCGATACGCTTTTTCAGTTCGTTATAGTGCCGCAGCAGCTTGATATCACTGCGGTATTCTGTCAAGGAGGGATCCTTGGTGAAAAAGCGGTAGGCTCCGCCGTGAATCACCACGGTGACATCCAGCTCTTTGAGTTGGCTCTCATAGTAGGCTTTGTTGGCAACGATTGCTTTGAGGATCTTGCGTTCAAAGGTAGGCAGGTCAGCCGTGGTAAGGTCATATACAACCTTGGCGGCATTGTCTGCCAGAGAAAATGTAAGTAGTAGAGAGAATAATAGTATTGTTTTTTTCATGCTTTACGCTCCTATGTGGTGGTATCACCTTCATCATAGCCAAAATCTATAAATGCTTTGTAAAATCCCAAACTCTTTCTTTACTGGTATAGAGTATAAAGAGATTTACATTTTTTTTATAAATTTATTGCATAATTTCCACTATTTTGAGATAATGCACTATAATGTCTTCTCACAGTTGAAGCAAAAAGAGGCTGCCTGCATGAAAATGTATTTAAAAGAGTATATCAAAAAGTATCGTTTGGATAGCCGTTATACGAGAATCTCTCTTTATATTGTGTTTGCGATACTTGTTTTGCTTTTTGTCTCTGTGGTCTTTTTTGTCAAGCAGGACAGGCAGGCACGGTTGATGAATATCGGTGACCATGTGATACAGAACTTTCGTTCGGGGCTGGACTATGAGATGGTTGATCTCCTCTCTTTCTCTATGGCACTCTCCGAAGACGGTGATCTCAAAAATGCCTTGAATGCAGATGATGAGTCTAAAGGACATGCAATCCTCAATCATATCTCCGAACGCTTCAAGAAATATACCCACTTGAAATCACTGAGAGTACAGGTCTTGACCCCTGACTTTTATATCTTCGCCCGTTCATGGAACGAAGGGTTTGAAGGGATGCCCATCTGGTGGTTCAGGAATGACTTGGCAAAACTCAATCAGCAAAACGAACCTAAGGTAGGTATGGAGACAGGAAGGCTTCTGACCTTTAAAGCGACCATCCCTATACGCAGCGGTGAAAAGCTGTTGGGATATCTTGAGGTCATCAAGCTGATAGATGAGTTTGCTTTGAAACTGCGCAAGAAAGGGATCGAACTTTTTGCTTTGATGGATGACAAATATCTCAAACAGGCTTCATTGATGAGAGATTTTCCCCAGGTACATGACTATGTGATCTCCAACCAAAACTACAATCAGCAGTATCTGAATAAACTCGAACTGCTTGATTGGGAGAACCTGATGGCACAAGGCTACATCTATGAAGATGATACCCTCTATCTCTATGAACCGATGATCAACGGTGAAGGCAAGAAAATAGGCTTGTACCTGTTGGCAGTCTCGGGAGATGATCTGAAGCGCTATGAGCGTGAAGATCAGGAGGATTCCTTTTTTACCCAGTTTTCCGATGAAGATATCAAGAAGGTGGTGGAGGCATGGGATACGCCTCATGGCAGTTTCCGTAACAGGCATGACAAAGAGCTTGTAGCACTGCTTCCCAAGCTTCGCAAAGAAGACAAGCGCAAACTCGAAATGGAGGCGAAGCGTATTTTGCAGAGCTATTCCAAAAGCGAATTGATAGATATCATTCTAGAAAACAGACACAAAGAGCGAAAAACAGGAGAGATACAATGAAGATACTGGTACTGGAGGATGAGGGTGTGCTTGCATTGAGTATGCGTGAGTATTTGGAAGATTGCGGCTATGAGGTAAGCTGTTTCAAGAACTCTGACGATGCCTACGATGCGATCTATGAGCGCGCTTACGATCTCTATCTACTGGATGTGAAAGTACCCGGAGAGAAGAACGGTTTTGAGATGCTTGAAGAGTTGCGCCAAAGCGGCAACAAAACACCGGCGATTTTCATCACCTCGTTGACGGATATCGATGATTTGAGTCGCGGATATGAGTGTGGTGCCTGTGACTATATCAGAAAGCCGTTTGATTTGGCGGAGTTGAAACTGCGGGTAGAGCAGGTCGTCAAATCCCAATGTTTTGCCTCGAGTGACGAACAGATTGAGCTGCCGCACGGATATCTCTATGATGTCAAGAAGATGAAACTGATCTATGAAGGAGAGGCAGTAAAGCTGGGCAAAACAGAGACAAAAATACTTGAACTGTTGATCAAGCATCGAGGCTCGGCGGTCAGCTGCGAAATGTTTTGGGAAGAGGTGTGGGGAGAGTGGGTGGACTCTGCCAATATCCGGGTACAGGTAGGGAATCTGCGTAGGAAACTCAAACATGACTTTATCAAAAATATACGCGGTGTAGGATACAGCATTGATTTTTGATACCCAGGCGTTTGCCCGTAAATACGCACTGCGCTATACAGCGATACTGGCAGTGTTGCTGATCGCCCCTCTGGTGGTCTATGTCTTGCTGCTGCTACAGATCGACGAGGCCAAGATCAAACTCTCTTTAGAGCAGCAGTCCAAGCAGATACTGCATGCTATGCAGCGCTATGACAACAGTGAGCGTGTGTTCCGTTTTCCCCGTTACAAAGAGTATACGGCAGCACTCTACGATGATCGCTATAAAGAGATATTCAGTACCCTCGATTTTGTGCCCAATGCATTCACAGAAGGGTTTCACAAGCAGGGGAGATATTATTACTATCTCTACCCTTTGCCAAAGGGGTACTATTTTGGCTCAAGCTATCTTTTGGTAGCGACAGAGCATACTGCAAACAACATCTACTATTTTGCCGCATTGGTGATGATGGCGATCGTTCTTGCTCTCTTTTTCTTCTCGTTCTTGCTCTTGAAGAACTTTTCCAAACCCTTTGAACAGCTCAATAGACAACTCGATAACTTTATCAAAGACTCTATGCATGAGATCAATACGCCTTTGAGTATCATCAATCTCAATGCAGATCTTTTTGCAAATAAATATGGAGAGAATAAATACCTGCAGCGTATGAAATCCGCCTCGAAAACATTGGCGACGATCTACAATGATATGGACTACCTCATCAAACAGGGGCGCGTGGAACACAAGGTCGAAAAGGTCGATATGAGCAGCTTTATACAGCAGCGTGTCGATTATTTTCAGGAGGTTGCCAACCTGAAGCATATAGTATTGGAAAAGAGGATAGCGTCGGATATACACTATAGGTTTTCCAGAACGAAACTGCAGAGGATCGTGGACAATACCATCTCCAATGCCATCAAATACAGCCATGACCACAGCAAAGTGGTGATTTCTCTTTACATAGAAGAGGGGAGTATCGTATTTAGTGTTAAAGATGAGGGGGTCGGTATAGAAAATGTAGAACGGATATTCTCACGTTACTACCGGGAAAACCAAGCCAAGGGAGGATTTGGTATCGGATTGAATATTGTCAAACAGATCATAGAGGAGGAGGGGGTCCTCCTTGAAGTCAGCTCTCTCCCCAACAAAGGCAGTACCTTTACTTATAGGTTTAATAATATAAACTAATATAATAATTAAATATTCTTCTTTTTACACTTTCTTTACATTTCTACGTTACCATACCTCTTGAAACTATTATTCAAAAGGAGTATGAATGCGTAGAAGAATGAAACATATCGCATTGGCAGCTTTGTTCGTTTCCTGCACTACCTCAGTGATGGGTGTAGATCTGACCAAAGCCTATGAGATGCCTGACGCAAGCAAGTTGATTCAGAAAGATTTACTTGGTCCACCACAGAAATATACGATGCCCAAGTCATGTAACTTGAATGATCCTGCGGCGATTGCCAGAGGGGAGTTTATGTTCCACAATCTCAACGGGAAAAAGGCGAAAAAGAATCCGCCAAAAGGATTGGCAAAGTTTATCGAAGTCAAAGGCAAGGACGGCAAGGTCAAAAAGAAACCCAAACAGTACGGTAACTGTGTGGCATGCCACAATATCGAAGGTGCCGTAGGTGCAGGTAATATCGGTCCTAGTCTTATGAACTATAAAGCGTTGTTCATAGAGACAAAAGTACGTGATCCTCAGTTTGTCTACCAAAAGATCGCTGATCCCAGGATCGACAACCCTGAAACACACATGACAGTCAACCTGACAACGGGTCTCTTCAATGAGCAGGAGATCTGTGATTATGTTGCATATGTAATATCGGATAAAAAGAAAAAGTAACAAAGGATAAATGAATGAAAAGAAGAAATTTTTTAAAGAATCTCTGTGCAGTATCTGCATTGGCTACAGTAGCGACCCCTTCTATGGTTATGGGCAAGGATGCACCTAAACAGAAGCCAAAAGGTGTCAATGCCATGTCGTATGATTCAGCGTTGAATGCCATTACGGGAGGGAAACCTGTTGCTGACAGTCCAAAGGTTTCACTCACGGTACCTGAGATCGCGGAAAACGGTGCGGTTGTACCGGTCAAAGTCAATGTGGATCATCCTATGGAAGAGAACAACTATGTCAAAGCGATTCATATCCTGACAACGAAAAACGGAAATGCAAGAGCAGCAGATGTGATGCTGACACCGATGAACGGCAAGGGGTACTTTGCAACACGAATCAAGCTCGGAAGTACACAGGATGTGGTCGCAGTGGTTGAGCTGAGTGACGGTACATTTATCAAGGCTTCTAAGTCTGTCAAGGTAACCATCGGCGGATGTGGTTGATCATAGCCCCAAACAAAACAATAGCAATAAATAAGAGATAAAGGAAAGAAAATGCCAGCTGAAGCACGAAAATCAATGATAAAGATCAAACCGAAAAAGTACAAAACAGGGGATATTGTCAAAGTAGATTTTATTGTCATACACCCGATGGATACAGGTCTGAAAAAGGACAAAAAAACAGGAGAGGTCATTCCTGCCAAGTATATTGATTCGATTACATTCAAACTTGACGGAAAACCTTTTACGACGATGAAAGTATGGGAGACAGTCTCTACAAACCCATACTTTTCAGTCAATCTGAAAGTACCGGGTAAAGGCAAGATCACTGTAGAGTATACGGACAATACAGGAGAGAAGAACTCCAAGAGCAAGAAACTTAAGCCAAAGGATTGAGCATGAAACGACTACTACTTCCACTGGCGGTGACGGTCACTGTGGCATTTGCCGGTGAGCAGTTTGCTATGAGTGATGCAGACCGTGCGATGTATAAAGAGATGCAGGAGAACAACCCAGCTGAGATCTATGTAGAGGAGGGGGGAGAGATCCTCGAAGAGCAACTGGGTGGGGATGAAGCCCTGGCCAAATTCCTCGGTGTAAGCGAAAAAGACCTGCCAAAAGAGATCGCCACTTTCCCAAAATATGTCCCAAAACTGGGCAATGTCGTAGGACTCGACCAAGTGATTCAGGCGATGCAGGTCGAGCAAGGCAAAGAACGCACCAAACTAAAAAGCGGCAAAATGTTCTCGATGCTGGCATATGTCAAGTCTCTTGCCAACGGTGAGATCCCGAATATTGATCTCAACGAACCGCATGAGAAGGTCTCTTATGATCTCGGCAAAAAGACATTTATGACCAAAAGAGGCGGACGGGGGCTTTCGTGCAACTCATGCCACAGCAAAGATGTTGTCGGTATGGTGCTTAGAACCCAGCCGCTTCCGGATCTGGGTAAAGTAGGATCCGGATCAACCTGGCCGGCGTACCGTATGACAAAATCGAGTCTGAGAACCCTGCAGAGAAGATATCAGGGGTGTATGAAAAATGCGCTACTGAAAGTAATTCCTATCGGCTCAAAAGAGATGATAGGGCTTGAAGTCTATGTCACAAAACTGGCGGAGGATCACAAGCAGCCAATCGCGATCCCCGGCTTGAAAAGATAAGGGATAGAGTATGGATATAAATAGACGAGATTTCCTCCAGATTGCCGCAGCATTGGGTATACTGGGGGCTACAGGAGGGGCAAACCTTTTTGCGGGCGAAGCCGGCAAAGAGCGTATCAAAAACCTCTCTTTTTCAGACCTGATGGCATTTGAGCCCAAGGGTAAGGCAACGCTGCTGCATATCTGTGACATGCACGCCCATATCAAACCTCTCTACTGGAGAGAACCCTCTACCCTGATCTCTGCGAAGAACCTTGTGGGCACACCGGGCTTTATCTGCGGTAAGACATTTGAGGAGTTTTATGGTATAGCGCCGGGCTCACTCGATGAGTATTTTGATACTTATATCAATTTTGAAACACTTGCACGCAAATTTGGCAAAATGGGCGGTATCGCCCACATGAAGCCGATCATCGATCACGTCAAAAAGGAGAGGGGAGAGAAGAATGTCCTGCTTCTTGACAGTGGAGATACATGGCAGGGTACGGCAGTAGCACTCAAGACCAGAGGCGAAGCGATCGTAGATGCGCAGAACTATCTGGGTGTTGATGTGATGGTAGGACACTGGGAGTTTACCTATGGCAAAGAGCGCGTGCAGGAGCTTATCGGTATGCTCAAAGGAGATTTTATCTCTCAGAATGTGGTTGACAATGATCCTTTTTCAGATACATTTGAAGAGCTGATCTTCCCGCCATACACGATCAAAGAGGTTGGTGGCGCGAAGATTGGTATTATCGGCCAGTCCTTCCCGTTCACCTCTACAGCAAATCCGAAACGTTTTACGGAGGGGTGGAGTTTTGGATTGCGTCATGAGTCTTTGCAAGAGTATGTGGATACGCTGCGCAAAGAAAAGAAAGTTGATTGTGTGGTAGTCTTGAGCCATGACGGATTCTCGGTAGACCAGGAGCTGGCGAAGAAGGTCAAAGGGGTTGACTTTATCCTCAGTGGACATACACACGACCCCAGTCCAAAGCCGATCGTGGTCAATGACACTGTGATCCTTATTGCAGGCAGTCACGGGAAATTTGTCGGAAGACTTGATCTTGATATCCAAAACAAGAAGGTCGTCGACTATAGCTTTAAGCTGATTCCTGTCGCTTCCAATATCATTCCTGCAGACAAAGCAGGAGAAGCACTGGTCGAAAAGTGGTATAAACCCTACAACAAAGAGCTCAATGAGGTCTTGGGGACGACCAAGGGGGTACTCTATAAAAGAGATACTTTCTATTCGACCTTTGATGCGCTGATAGGACAGGCGATCCAGGATGAGATGAAAAGCGATATCGTATTTACACCGGGATATCGATGGGGTACGACACTGCTGCCAGGCGACAAGATCCTCAAAGACAATGTCTATGAGATGACAGCGATCACCTATCCTGAGGTCTATACATTTGATCTCAAGGGCTCAGTGATCGCCAACTTGATGGAGGATATCGCTGATAATGTTTTCAATGCCAATCCGCTCTTGCAGCAGGGAGGTGATATGAGCCGCCTGACAGGTGCGAGCTACAGTATCAAGATAGATGCGCCTTCGGGCAAACGCATCTCTGATTTCAAAATAGGAGGTAAGCTATTAGATCCCAAAAAAACATACAGGGTTTCATCATGGGGAGGCAACTTGCAAAATGCAGGTGAAAATCTCGATGAGAAACATATCAGACCGGTCTACGATATAGTCAGTGACTATATCCGTAAAAAAGGAGTGATCGATATCAGTAATCAATCCAATGTCAAGGTTCTTGATTTTGATTGCGGATGTCCCAAAAAAGGTGCCACCTGTTAGTGGCTAAGGGCTAAGTAGAACCGTGCCCCGTCTTTTTTTCGAAGTTTTTTCATTGTTAGTCTCTTATCGAAAGGCGGGGCACACAGTTTGTGATGTAAAATCACTTTTAAAATATAGCACAAAAATCTTAACGGATGAGTGAAGGATGAGGAGAATCAAGTGAAAGATACTATGTTTATCAAAATGGGAATAGCAGCGTCTGCACTGCTCATAGGCAATGTTGCCATGGCAGGTGGAGATATTACACCGATGGAGCCGGTAGTCGAAGCACCGACAGTGACTGTGGCAGCCTCCAAACCGAAGCGTCAACTCAAAGGCAATATGACACTCAAATACAATGTCTTGCCCGGAAGTGTTGATAGTATCGGTGAGATGTTTACAAAAGGTGTCTTTTACGGGCGCTTGAGATCCAATACATTCTACTGGGATTGGAAAGATGAAGATTATCAGACCGGCGGAAAGCGTAAAGATAACAAAGCGTGGGGTATCGGAGGAAGTCTGGAGTTCAAATCCGGTGTGTGGAACGGCTTGAGCTTTACTACAGCCTATTATGGCTCTTTAAATCCTGATTTCTTCCGTATGGATAGTAACGAAGTGAACTTTGTAAAAGCAGGGAAAGATACCTTTAGTCGCTATAAAGTAGCTACAGGTGGGGGCTTTGGTATTCATACGATCGGACAGGCATTTTTGGAGTACAACAACGGTATGATCG
>WFYB01000104.1 GCA_015490315.1 Sulfurovum sp.
ACGATCAACACATCTTGCGTAATGAAGGTATTGAAAACAAGTATGTCATGCATAGCGCGTTCCTTTGAAAAAATACTTCCTCATACTACACTATTTTCTCTTTGTTATCCTCTCTGCCATACTCACACTGAAAGGTCGTGTGTTCAATGTCAAACATATCGTGCAGCTTCTTCTCAATCCGGTCGATGACCCTGCTTGAAACCGAGAGTGCTACATCTTCTTTGAAATCGAGATGCGCTTCAAGATTGATCTGGTGGTCGTTGAGCTTCCAGATGTGGATGTGGTGCACATCTGCAATCTCCGGTTCGGCTTCTATGGCTTTGACCACCTCATCCACATCAATACCCTCGGGCGTGAACTGCATCAAAATCGCGCTGCTCTCTTTCACTAGACCGAACGATGCCCAGATGAGATAGAGCGAGATCAGTGCGGAGATGAGCGGATCGATCCAGAAGATACCGAAGTAGTACATCAGCACCCCGCCAAGCACGACGGCGATGGAAGTCATCACATCGGTCAGCAGATGCAGGTAGGCAGCTCTTACGTTCATACTCTCCTGCGAATCTTCTTTGATCAACAGTACACTTGCCGTGTTAAGTACAATACTCAACATACCAAGTCCGATGACCCATACCGAATTGATAGGCTCCGGGTGGTATAACTTGTGAAATGCCTCGACAATCAGAAAGGCGGCAATACCGATGAGTACCGACGCATTGAAAAGTGCGGCAAGTATCTCCGCACGCTTGTAGCCGAATGTCCGCTGCACATCATTGGGACGCACCGCCATGCGGTTGGCAGCATAGGCGATGACCAGTGCCAGCACATCACTGAAGTTGTGCATCGCATCACTCAGCAGCGCGAGCGAACCGGAGATGATCCCTCCCACGATCTGCGAGAGCGTGATGACGACATTGAGGACGATCGTCCACATCAAATTCTTCCCGCTTACTTCATGATGGTGGTGGTGTCCGCTCATAATTATCCTTTGGGGCTTATTCACTTTTTGTACTATCACTCTATCTCTGTTATGTTATCTACTCATCATCAAAATCATCGTCATCACCGAAAATCGCCGCTTCTTCCGCTTTGGCTTTGGCGGCTTTGATACGATCGAGTTCGGCTTTGGACATCATCAGTGTTTTCATCTTTTTGACAAAGATCGTGCGATCTGGCAGTTTGGTAAAGTAGGCGTAGATGCCATACCCCAGTACCGCTACTGTCACTGCTGCTATAGTTGCCTGTGCCGGTGTGAACTTCTGTACAGGGTCTTTGACCTGCAGTTCACAGACACCGCCGGGGCAGTACTTGGGATCTTTGCGTTTGATCCACTCGAAGAGCTTGCATCCAAGACAGATGGAAAATGCAGACTCGAAAAAAAGCAGTGCCATACAGATCAGACAGACCAGTACCTTGAGCGGATTGGGCTGGAAATCGATGACAAGATAGTAAAACATCGGCCATGCCAAGATAAAACCGAGTACCCATGCAAAACGCTTCTGCGCCGCACCGACATACTCAGGCTTTTGGTTACGTACAAAAAATCTGGCGATCAAGAGGCTAGGCGCATAGCGGGGCTGAATGATCCTGATCGTAAAGTCTATCGCAAAAAAAGTGACAAAATATTTTGAGAATATCGCTGTATGCAGCATCACACCGTTCATCAGTCCCAAAAAAGCACCGACAAAGAGCAGTGCGGCAGCGGCACGTGCCTCTCTCTCGTTGAGTACCCTCACTTCATAGCCGGGTACCTTTTCTCCATAGGCAAAAAACGCTTTCCAATTCAATACATTACTCCTATACTTTGATTGTCTCTTCCACTTTTTCAAGCGGATTTGTCTTTTTGTTCCCACTGTCGAAGATGTACGCGTACATCGGCACATAAACCAATGTCAGCAGTGTACCGACCAGCAAACCTCCGATGGCAACATCGGCAAGCGGACTGAGACGCTCCAGACCGACCGCTTGCTCCAGCGCGATGGGGATCATCCCCGCTATTGTACCAAAAGCTGTCATCATTACAGGACGGAAACGCACACGCACCGCCTCCTGTGCACTCTCGAACGGACTCTCTCCCTGCTCACGGTAATTTTGGTAAAAGTCTATCAGCAAGACTGCATTTTTGATAATGATCCCAAAGAGCAGCAGTATCCCAAGCAGGCTTGGCATACAGCTTGGCTTGTCAAAGAGAAGCATCCCCCATGCCGCACCGATAAGCGAAAGCGGCAGTACCACGATCATGATCAGTGCCAGCCGTACCGAACGGTAGATCGCAATGAGTGTCATAATCAGCACGATCACCCCCAGTCCGATCGCCTTTGCCATACGCTTGAAGCTGTCGTTTATCTGTGCGATATCCCCTGACTGATCGATCTGTACATCCGTCACATTGGCATCTTTGAGTGCAGCTATGGCATCGTCGGTGATATGGGTCACCGGTCGCTTTGCACGATAGCCGTTGACATCTACACTGTAGAGCATTTTGTCCCGCTCTATACGTGCAAAGGTCAAATGGCGTTTGATCTTTGCGATCTCCTCAAGCGGTACTTCACCCGCAGCTGTTTTGATAGGCAAAAGGCGCAGTGTTTCTATATTTTTTGCAAACTTGCCTTTGAGATAGAGCCTGACATACTGGGTATTCATCGATTCGAGATTGGCACCCAGCCCTACCACCTCTCCTTTGATCGGGATCTGCATTGCGATCTGATAGGGTGTTACCCCGTAGCTGAGCGCTTTGTTTTCGTCAATATCGAGTTCTATCTCAGTAAAGTCCCTGTCCCAGCTGGTTGAAACAGAGGTCAACCCTTTGACCTTTCGGATCGCTTCGCTGACCTTGTGTGCCGCATCGGGGAGCCCCTCTATAACAGGAGAGCTTAGCCGCACATCCAATGTCGCTTTGATCGAAGAGAGTGCCGTCGCACCGAAGTCAAAGACATCGTTGCGTTTCACACCCTCCAGTGTCGAGAGTTTGGCTCTGATCTTCTCTTCAAGCTGCCAGATCGTCGCATTACGATCGAAGCGATTAACCGCATTGATCGTTACTGTCGCTTCTGCAGGCAGATTACCGCTGCCCAGACTCAGCACACCTGCCTCACTACCAAAAGCGACAGAGCTTGTCTTGACCCATGGCTGTGCATGCAGCCAGTGCAAAAACGGTACGATCTTCTTCTCCGCACTCTCGACACTCTCATTGGCGCTAAAGCCAATCTGTGCCTTGATGATCCCAGTATCCATCGGCGGCATCGCATCCTTTCCGATGGTTGGCATGATATTTTTCAGACTCAGTATCAGTAGGACAACCACCCCCATCGTGAGCATCATACGGCGCAGTGCCCACCACTTGCCATTGGAAAACCGGATGATCCCGACATAGGGTGCGACCAGTCTGCCGATGGTATTTTGATAGAGTGTTTCAAAAAACTGCTCGATCTTCGTCTTGCCCGTACCGTTTTTGTAGAGCCATGCCGACAAGAGCGGTATAAAGGTGATCGAGAGAAAATAGCTCACCAGCAGCGCGATGATCAAGGTCTCGATCAGCGGTTTGAAGATCTTCTCAGGAAAGCCCCCTACAAACATCAATGGAAAGAGGATCGCGATCGTCGCGATCGTACCGGCAAAAACGGGTCCCAGCACCTCTTTGGTACCGCGAAGGATCGCTGTCTGCAGATCCTCATGCTCCTCGCTTAGGTGCCGCTCGATATTTTCCAGTACCACCACGGCATCATCGGTAAGCATCCCCAATGCCAAAATGATCGCAGTATAGATGACGATATTGAGCTCTCCTCCCGTCATCCAGATAATCGCGATCGTCGAGAAAAAGACCATCGGAATAGAGAGACCTGCCGCAACAATCGCGCGGAAGTTGCCCAAAAAGATCATGATCACCAGCAGTGTATAGATGATCGCATCGCGCAGTGCCTCGAGCATATTGTCATTTGCCTGCTCGATAAGATCTCTTTGGGTATCGGCAATCTCGAAGCGAATATTGGGATACTCCGCTTCAAGCGCCTTCATCTCTTTGCGTGCGGCTTTGCTGACATCGAGTACACTACCGCCCGGTGCACGCTGGATAGAGAGCGCAATCGACTCTTTGCCGTTGCCGATATATCCGCTGTTACGCTTCTTGTAGCTCCAGCTGACATCTGCGATATCCCCGAGCTTCACATTGGGAAGGATCGGCAGCTGTTTGAGACGTTCGATATTGTCCTTTTCGCCGTAGAATGTCACCGTGTAGAAATCATTTTCACCCTTGGTAAAACCGATAGGCATATCTCGATTGAGTGTACGCAATGCCTTGGCAACTGCTGAGAAATCGATCCCATACTGCTTTGCTTTGAAAGGATCAACCTCTATACGGATAGCACTCTCATAGCCGCCGAAAACCTCGACATTACCTATGGCTGGATTGCTCAACAGATGCGGTTTGACAAAGCTGTCGGCGATCTTGCGTATATCGGCAAGAGAGATTTTGTCGTTTTTCGGACTCAATGCGATGACATCCACGGGCAGTGTAAAATCACCTGCGGTATAGATCGCCGGATTGGCATTGGCAGGCAGCTTTGCCTTGACGATGGAGAGCGCATTGGCGACATCAACTGCTGCGGCGTTGAGCCCTTTTTTGTAGTCAAAATCCGCTTTGACGATCGAGAAGTTGGCGACATTGACGCTGCTGACATCTGTCACCAGCCCCAGTCTTGCGATCTCCTCTTCGATCGGCTTGGAGACAGTACTTGCTGCGACCTGTGCTGTAGCACCCGGCACTTTGGTGACCACGATCACCTCGGGCGGGTTGGCATCGGGAAAAAGGTTTTTGGGCAGTGTCATCAGCCCCACGATACCCATGATAAAAAATGTCGCAATCAGTGCATAGAGCTGATAGGGACGCTTGTAGAAATATTCAAACATCTACTGCTCCTTTACCTTGAGTCTGTATCCGCTAAGCAGCCTAAGAAGAATGTCAGGTTTTGCAAGTACCAGTTTAGATCCCTTGAGGTCTTCTGCGATCGCTACGCCCTCTTCACCGCTTTGCAGGATCGTAACATACTTGGCAACGGCATGGTCACCCTGGATCAGCAACACATCATTCTCACCCTTTCTGCTTAGAAGGGTGTCGAAAGGCAGTTTGGTTGCCTCCTCGTCAAAAACCACCACATTGACATCGACCCTGTCACCTGCTGTCAACCCTGCCACGTCAACAAAAGCTTTATACTCGTTGAGACCATGGAATGTCGTACCGAGTGCATGCAGCCCATAGCGCTTGCCGCCAAATAGCAATGCTTTGGGTATGACACTGTCAGGGGTACGAACCAACAGTGAGAATCCTTTTTGGGCGCTGATCTTCACAAGCGGTTTGCCCGGGAGTACAATGCTTCCTTCTGTCTCAAAACTTTTGGCGATCACACCCGATACGGGTGCACGGAGTACAGCATATGCACGCTGATTGGTGAGTGCGGTGATCTGGGCTTTGAGCGATGCGATCTGCGACTCCTCTTTTTGAAGCTGTTCGATCGATGCGCCTTTGACACGGTAGAGTGCTTTGGTACGCGCATGGGTCTTGAGCAGGTTTTTTAAGGCTACTTTTGCAGATTCGATTTTGGCATCGAGCTCAGCACTGTCCACGCTCGCTACGATATCCCCTTTGGCAACCTTTTCACCGCTCTTTTTGATCATCTCTACACGTCCTGAGAGCCGTGAAGCCAGCGTTACATCTTCCTCATTGACTACCGTCGCAAGATAGGGAAGTGTCAGCTGTACCCGTGCAAAACGAGGCGTATAGGAGTCCACAACCACCGGATAGACTTTTGCTACCGGTTGTGAAGCCTCTTTTGCCCGTTTTGCTTTCACTGCCTTGATACCTCCGAGTGCCAATGCGGTAACCACCACTACCGCGATTAAAATCTTTACTGTTTTTTTCATTTGACTATTCCTTTCAGATCATTTCCATAGATGACGGCAAGCTGCGCAATATCCTGCCACTTTTGTGCCTCTATCTTCGCTACCTGGGCTTTGGCATTCGCCAACGCATCCTCATAGCGCAGATACTCCTCCTGTGTGATCACACCCTCCTGCAGTGAAACTTTTGCTACCTTGAGTAAGCCTCTTTGGTCTCTGACACTTTTACGTGCCAGACCTAAGGCACGCTTGAGCAATCCAATCTCACGACTAAGCTCTTTGCCCTTGACGGTGAGTGTATGACGGGTATCTTCCAGCTTCGTTTTCTCTTTGAGATAGGAGAGCTTCGCCTCTTCGACCGCTGTGGACTTGCTACGGTCATAAAGCGGCATAGAGAGATAGAGTCCCAAAGAGCCAAAATCGGTATCGATCGATTTGTCGTTATTGTAGGCATCTGCCCGGCTATGGGTGTAACTGCCCTTGATCGATACAGAAGGGTAATATCCCTCTTGTGCAGCCTTGATACCTGCCTGAGATGCCTCTACACTTTTTTCGATAGGCAAGAGCGCAAATATCTTGCCTTTGCGGACTGCATGTTTTTGACGCAGTGGCAAGGGATGCTTCAGTGCAATGCCGGTGAGTGTCTCGATCCTTGCACTCAGCGTATTACGCTCCTTGTCGATATTGACAAGGTTGATATCGATATCGTTAAGATGCGTATCAAGTGTCAGCAGTTCACTCGGTGCCGCACGCCCCTCCTTGACCATCAGTGCTACCTTCCTGCGTGTTGCACGGATAGAGTTTTTTTTGGCGATCAATGCCTGTTTGAGGGAAGAGAGATATTTGAGATAGGCTACACTGCCTACCACTTCTGCCTCTTTGCTGATAAGGTTAAGACGCTGTTTTTCTTTAGCTGCCAGATGCATCAATGCCGCTTTTTCCTCAAGGGTATAGAGCGACTTTACAAAGACCGGCCACTTGAAATTGACACCGACACGTCCGATACGCTTGCTAAAAGGCAGCCCGTTTTGCGGCTGCTGCATCTCTGAGGGCAATACCGGTCTGAGACTGGAGGGGCGGTTGTAGAGTTCCACCCCAGCAAATGCATCGAGTGTCGGCATCAGTTTGTCCTGGATCTGACGTTCACCCAACGCCCCCTGCGAGACTGCAACCGTATCAAGTCTGTAGGCGGGCTGTTTCTTGATCTTTTCAAGCAGTTGATGCATTGTCACAGCCTGTACCATGGTACTGCTGCAAAGCAACAGTGCTCCTATCTGTATGATCTTTCTTTTCATACTTGTTCCTTTAGTATGATCTCAATACTTTTATATAGATACGCTGCTATCTCATCGATATCACAGGAAGCACAGGTATCTATCTCTATATCCTCCATCTCTGCTGCTTTTTGTCTCAGCGGCTGGGTAGTTACCATCAGGTTGAGCGTGCCGAGTATCATAAAATAGAGTACCATTGGTATCGCCACACCAAACACTCCCTCTTTCTGCCCGCGTCGTACAATGTCACTAAATAGTGAAAAAAGCTTTCGCATTGAAGCGAAAAGTAGTTCAGGCACTACCGCACCGCTGTCACTCAGCTCTTTAAGCAGCAGTGCTGGCAGATAGGGATGTGTCTGGGCATACCTTGCATAGGTAAAGACAAACCCCCTCAATGCTGCTTCCGGGCTGTCATATGCACTGTTCTGCTCGGTGATCACCCGATAGATCTCTTCAAGCACACTCTGCATCACTGCCTCATAGAGTCCTTTTTTGTTTTTGAAATAGTAAAAGACCATCGCTTTGTTCAATCCGCAGCGCTGTGCAAGCTCATCCATTGATGCGGATGTATAGCCCTTCTCGGAAAAAAGCGCTGTTGCATGTCGAATGATCGCCTCTTTGGATGCTTCTGCATCTCTTTTTTGTACTTTTTTGGGCATGACAACTCCTATAACTAACTGGTTAGTTAACTATAGGATGATAATCATAAATTTCTTCTTAAGCAAGATCAATATCATTAAACCGGTCAATTGGGAAGAACGAAAAAGAAACCCGGAAGAGGGGGGGGTATTACTCTCCGGTATTTCTATCTGTTTTTACGACGAAACAATAGCAGTATGCCGTGGGAGTGTTAAAAAAGTGTTAATCCACATACACTAGTGTATGCGGATCTTAAAAAGTTATATTAAAGTTGCGGACCTGCAGATGCGAAGTCGAACTCGCCGCCTTTGTCATCATAGCGGTGGAAGTTCTCCTGGAACATTTTGGCGAGTTTGGCAAGCATCGCATCATATTCTGCCTTGTCTTCCCATGTATTTCTCGGGTTGAGTACGGTGTTATCCTTTACACCTTCAAGCGCTTTTGGAATCTGCAAGTTGAAAGTCGGCAGTGTCTCAAACTCGGCACTGTTAATCGATCCGTTGAGGATACCATTGATACAGGCACGTGTGTCTTTGATACTCATACGTTTGCCTACACCATAAGGACCGCCTGTCCAGCCGGTGTTGACGAGATATACATTGACTCCGTGCTCATCGATCTTCTTGCCAAGCAGCTCAGCATACTTTGTTGGATGCAGCGGAAGGAACGCTTCCCCAAAACATGCTGAGAAGGTGGCGACAGGTTCTGTGATCCCTCTCTCTGTTCCGGCTACTTTTGCCGTATAGCCGCTAAGGAAGTAGTACATTGCCTGCTCTTTGGTCAGCTTGCTCACCGGAGGCAGCACGCCAAATGCATCAGCGGTCAGGAAGATGATGTTGTTTGGGTGTCCTGCCATCAAATTGTCTTTGTGGTTCTTGATATGCTCGATCGGATAGGATACACGTGTATTTTCTGTCTTACTGCCGTCGGAGTAGTCTACATTGCCATTCTCATCGGCTACGACATTTTCTAAAAGCGCATCTTTAGTAATGGCTCCATAGATCTCCGGCTCGGATTTTGGATCGAGGTTGATCACTTTGGCATAGCATCCGCCTTCGAAGTTGAAGACACCATGCTCATCCCAACCATGCTCATCATCACCGATCAGTGCACGCTCAGGATCTGTTGAGAGTGTGGTCTTGCCTGTTCCGGAGAGTCCAAAGAAGAGACAGACATCTCCCTCTTTGCCTACATTGGCAGAACAGTGCATAGAGAGTTTACCTTCCAGAGGAAGCCAGTAGTTCATCATGGAGAAGATACCCTTTTTCATCTCACCGCCATACCATGTACCCCCGATGACCAATTCATTCTCTTCGATGTTGAATGCGACAAATACATCAGAGTTCAGCCCATGTTCCTTATAGTTTTCATCGACTGCTTTACAAGCATTGTAGACAGTAAAGTCAGGCTCGAAGTTTTCAAGTTCCTCTTCTGTAGGACGGATAAACATATTTTTGACGAAATGTGCTTGCCAAGCTACCTCAGTGATAAATCTGACAGAACGTCTGCTCGATGGGCTTGCGCCTGCATAGACATCCGTTACATAGATATTTTTGCCCGAGAGTTGTTTGAGTGCGATCTCTTTGAGATCATCGTAGATCTCCTTTTTGATCGGTCTATTGACATCTCCCCATGCGATATGCTGATTTGAAGGTGGCTGATCTACAAAGTATTTGTCTTTTGGGCTTCGCCCAGTGAAGATACCGGTATCACACATCGCTGTGCCTGATGTAGAGATCTTGCACTCTCCTCTGTTGATTTCATGCGCTTGCAACTCGTCATAACTTAAATTATAATAGACATCCTGAATGTCTTTCAATCCCAGTTTGTCAAGTCCGTTGGGCCTTTTGGTACTCATAGTATCCTCTTTTGTTTTCTTATGAAGTTGGTGTATGCTAAAGCATAGTTTAAAGAAAAAAATTTTCCTTAAACTATAATCTAACTATACAACCAATAGAGTAAGAAAACCCTTACCCTATCGGCATATTGATCAATTATTTAAAGATTGACAACAGTACACCTGCCGCTACTGCCGAACCGATAACACCGGCAACATTCGGACCCATCGCATGCATCAAGAGGATATTGCCCGGTCTTGCATCCGATCCTACCTTACTGGCTACACGTGCCGCCATCGGTACTGCAGATACACCTGCCGCACCGATTAGCGGATTGATCGGCTCTTTGGAGAACTTGTTCATCACTTTTGCCATCAGGACACCTGCAGCCGTACCAGCAGCGAATGCCAAGAGACCGATGATCATGATACCCAGTGTTTCAGCGACCAAAAACTTGTCTGCCTGCAGTGTCATCCCTACCCCAAATCCAAGGAAGATCGTGACGACATTGATCAAAGAGTTTTGCATCTCGTTGGAGAGTCTGTCAACCACCCCGGACTCTTTGGCGAAGTTACCAAAGGCAAAAGCCCCCATCAGCGGTGCAGCATCCGGCAGAATCAACGCGATCATCATAATGACAACAAGAGGGAAGATAAGCTTTTCAAGTCTATGTACCTTACGTCCCGTCTTCATCACGATACGGCGCTCCTCTTCCGTTGTCAACGCCTTCATGATCGGAGGCTGGATGACAGGTACCAGTGCCATATAGGAATATGCCGCAACGGCAATAGCACCAAGCATCTCAGGTGCAAGTGCAGAGGCGATAAAGATAGATGTCGGACCATCGGCACCACCGATGATCGAGATCGCGGAACACTGTTTGAGTGTAAAGTCAACAAAGCCTGTATATTGTGAAAGTGCCGCTGCACCCACCAATGAACCGAAAATACCGAACTGTGCCGCACCGCCAAGCAATGCAGTTTTTGGGTTGGCAAGCAGCGGACCAAAATCGGTCATCGCCCCAACTCCCATAAATATCAGCAGCGGGAAAAACTCATTGGCGATACCCATATTGTAGATGATACCCAGCATCCCGTCAGGACCAGTCAGGTCTGCGACAGGGATGTTGGCAAGCAGCCCGCCAAAAGCAATAGGGATCAAGAGCAGAGGTTCAAATCCTTTTGCAATAGCAAGATAGAAAAGGATAAAGACGATAATAAACATGATCGCCCGCCCTGGACCTTCATAAAACGCCTTGCTCGGATCTTTTGGATGCAACATCGCATAGATACCCGTCGTTGTGACAAAACTCTTCAGTAGCTCTGTCACACTCTTCGATTGGAAGTTTGCTGCCTCCTCAGCATGCAGCTGTTCGGATGTCATGTGTACTTTCTCGCCCTCTCCATGTGAGCCTTCCGCTGCATGTGCAACTGTCAGAAAGGAGAAAGCAAACATCAAAGTAAGCAGTAGATGTTTGAGTTTCATCGATTACTCCATTGTCGCCAGAAGTTGTCCGTCAGCGACAGTGTCATTGACGTTGACATTGATCGATGCGATCTTGCCTGCACTCGGTGCAGCGATATCAATCTCCATTTTCATCGCTTCAAGGATCATGATCTTCTCACCCTCTTCTACTGTATCACCCGGGTTTTTCAGGATCTTCCATACATTGCCCGGTGTTTGTGAATGGATCTCTATCTTGCCTACACCGTTCGCTGCTACCGGTGCTGCTTCTG
>WFYB01000105.1 GCA_015490315.1 Sulfurovum sp.
CTGAGACTTAGTCCCTCTTTTTTGTTGATCACTTCAGCGATATAGGCATCGGAGAAACCGTCTGCTTTTGCTTCTCTGAGTCTGGTCGCATCGGAGAGGAGGGCGATATCCATCTCCTTCTCACGTTTGACAAGTTCTTCAAGCTGATAGAGGAACCAACGGTCGATTTTGCACAGATCGAAGATCGCATCAACACTCATACCGCGTCTAAGCCCCTCATAGACGTAGAGCATACGTTCTGCATTGGGACGTCTGATCTCACGGATAAGGGTTTCAGGATCACATTTGATCTCATTGAAGCCTGTCAGTCCGGTCTCGAGAGAGCAGAGGGCTTTTTGGAAAGACTCTTTGAAGGTACGTCCGATCGCCATCGCTTCACCAACCGATTTCATCGCAGTTGTGAGAGTAGAGTCAGCAAGCGGGAATTTCTCAAAGGTAAATCTCGGCAGCTTGGTAACGATGTAGTCGATCACAGGCTCAAAAGATGCCGGTGTACCGGTAATGTCGTTGGTAATCTCATCGAGTGTGTAGCCCACTGCCAGAAGGGTAGCGACTTTGGCGATAGGGTATCCAGTCGCCTTGGAAGCCAACGCAGAAGAGCGGCTCACACGCGGGTTCATCTCGATGACGATCATACGTCCTGTATCGGGATTGATCGAGAACTGTACATTTGATCCGCCCGTATCGACCCCTACCTCTCTGAGGATCTTGAAAGAGGCATCACGCATTCGCTGATACTCTTTGTCAGTCAGTGTCAGTGCAGGTGCGATGGTGATAGAGTCGCCGGTATGGACACCCATCGGGTCGAAGTTCTCGATCGAACAGACGATGATACAGTTGTCCTCGCGGTCACGGATCACCTCCATCTCATACTCTTTCCATCCAAGCAGAGACTCTTCGATGAGGATTTCAGAAATTGGTGATGCTTCCAGACCGTTTTGAACGATCTCTTTGAACTCATCCATATTGTACGCCACACCAGAACCGCCGCCCGCAAGGGTATAGGAGGCGCGGATAATCAGAGGAAAGCCAATCTTTTTGGCAGCATCGAGTGCTTCGTCCATATTGTAGGCGTATTGGGAGATGGGCAGATCCATACCGATCTTGATCATCGCCTCTTTGAACGCCTGTCTGTCTTCACCTTTTTTGATCGCAGCAGGGTTTGCACCGAGGAACTCCACACCTTCGAGCATCCCTTTCTCATGCATACTCATCGCTACGTTGAGTGCTGTCTGACCTCCCATAGTCGGAAGGATCGCATCGACATTCTCTTTTTCGATGATCTTGGCGATCACCTCTTCTGTGATCGGTTCGATGTAGGTACGGTGTGCAAATTCAGGATCGGTCATAATGGTCGCAGGGTTTGAGTTGATCAGTACGACACGGTAGCCGAGCTCTTTAAGTGTTTTGGCAGCTTGTGTGCCGGAGTAGTCAAATTCGCAGGCTTGTCCGATGACGATAGGTCCCGAACCGATAAGTAAAATAGTCTTGATGTCTTCGCGTTTTGGCATGGAGGAATACCCTTAATTTTTAGTTTAAGATTATACTACAAAAGGGTAAAAACCGCCCTTAAAATAGGGCAATTTCGGAGGGACGGTATCAGAAGAGATCCAGGGTGGAACGGCTTGGCTTGCTGTGCTTCTTCGCTTTCTTTCTGGCTTTTCTTTTTTTAGGTTTTGACGGTTTTGGTTTCTCTATCGTCTCCGTAGGAATGTCGGGTTCTATCGTCTCTTCCTGTGTCTGGTCTATCCGGCTTGGGATACTCGAGATACCGCTTTGCGTGAGATTGGACTCTGCATTCAGCAGGATAGAGGCGTTGCTCTCTTTGGAAGCCGGAGGGATGGCACTGTAGGCAGGCTTGAGCCTGGTACTGTTGGCATCAAATCCTTCCGTGAGAGTTACTCGCGCATCATTGATCAGGAAAAAGGTCTTGGGATGGAAGATATCATTGTAGGTTTTGATATGTGCAACTTTGTAGGAACTCTGCAGGTCTACTTTGGTTACTTTGCCTACGGGGATATTCTCAAAAAAGATATTATCAAGTCCGGAGGTGACCACTTTGTCTCCGACTTTGATCTTGTGCCATTTTGGGATAAACTTAACGACCATTTCGTTGTCTTTCTCACCTATGGCAATACCTGGCGCTTTTTCTTTACCGATAAAGACTGAAAAACGGCATTTTCTATCCGAGGTGAGATAGCCGTAGAGCTGATTGTTGTGTACGATTGCGGTACCTGCTACCACTTTGTTTTGGATCAGTCCGTAAAGTTTGTCTGGTTGAAGCCCTTTGGGTTTGGTCAGGATGATCTGCGAAAAGCTATTGAGTTTCACATAGGAGATCGTCTGTGTGATAGAGATATTGTGCAGCGGCAGACGGCTGAGTTTTGGCAGCACTTCGTAGATATCCTGCACCTGACGGATGTAGTGGCTCTGTTCAAGAAGTCTTTTGCGCAAAATGCGGTTTTCGCGGCTGAGTCTTTCTATGGACTCCTTTTGGAAGATATAGCTGTGGCTCTTCTCTTTGAGGTTTTCAGTCAGATTTTTGTAGTTCTGTTTGAGAGGATTGATGATCCCCAGAAGCGCATCGGAGATACGCTCATCATTTCTTGTAAGGAGTACTGTCAGGATAAGCAACAGTATGACAATGACGACAAGTCTAGTCTTCATATGCCATTTGCTGCAGGATATCTATCTCGTCGAGCGCTTTGCCTGTACCTTTGGCAACGGCAAGCAGCGGCTCTTCGGCGATATAGACCGGAAGTTTGACAACATCGGAGAGATACTGGTCAAGTCCCCGGATCAGTGCACCGCCGCCTGTAAGGACGATACCGTTCTCGACGATATCCCCTGCAAGTTCCGGCGGTGTCTGCTCAAGGACATCTTTGAGTGCGTCAGCGATCTGCTCGAGCGAGTCTTTCATCGCTGCTCTGATATGCTCGGAGGTGATCTCTACAGAGGCGAGGCTTCCCTCAAGCTGGTCACGACCGCGTACAGTGGTAGAGAGCTCCTCTTCAAGCGGCACGGCTGTACCGATCTTGATCTTGAGCTCCTCGGCGACACGCTCACCGATGAGGAGGTTGAAGTTTTTCTTGATGTAGTCTACAATCGCCTGATCTATGTGGTCACCCGCAACTCTGATCGATTTACTCTGTACCAGTCCGCCAAGAGAGGTGACACCGATCTCTGTGGTACCACCCCCGATATCGACCACGAGGTTTCCGTTGGGGTCTTTGACAGGAATGCCTGCTCCGATCGCTGCTGCCATAGGCTCTTCGATCAGATAGACATAGCGTGCACCGGCATTTTCTGCAGAGTCCTTAACCGCACGTCTCTCAACCTGCGTCAAACCGTAGGGCACACAGATGATGATACGCGGTGAGAAGAAGCCTTTGCGCTTGTGCGCCTTTTCGATGAAGTATCGGATCATCATCTCAGTCACTTCAAAATCAGCGATGACACCGTCTCTCATCGGACGGATTGCTTTGATATTTCCCGGTGTTTTACCTACCATGTCCTTGGCTTCCTGACCTACGGCGAGAATACGCTCGTGACCATGCTTGTCATACTGTATCGCTACAACTGAAGGTTCATTGATACTGATGCCCTGTCCTTTGACAAGTACAAGAGTGTTGGCAGTTCCAAGATCGATTGCCAGGTCATTCGAAAACATTCCGAGTAGTCTTTTAAACATTTTATTTTTCCTTTTGTGACGGGTTACGCTGTTTTTTTATCTTTGATGTAGAGCGGTTTGGCACCTGAGATGACAACATCAGGGGTGATGACCACTTCATATCCTGCAAGCTCGGGCAGTTCATACATGATATCAAGAAGTGTCTCTTCCATGATCGTACGCAGTCCTCTTGCTCCTGTCTTTCTCTCGATCGCTTTTTCGGCGATCTTGAGCAGTGCTTCTTGCTCGAATGTCAGTTTGACATTGTCAAGTTCAAAAAGCTTTTGGTACTGCTTGACAAGCGCATTTTTAGGCTCAGTAAGGATGCGCACCATATCCTCTTTGGTGATTTGGTTGAGCGTAGCAAGGACATGCAGACGTCCGATAAGCTCGGGGATCAGTCCGTAACTGACCAGATCGTCCGCCTCGACATACTCAAGGAGATTCTCTTCATCGCGTTTTGAGCGTTTTTCCTGCCCAAAGCCCAATACATTGGCTCCGAGTCTGCGTTTGAGTATCTCGTCAAGACCGTCAAATGCCCCGCCGCAAACGAAGAGGATATTGGAAGTGTCGATCTGGATGAAGTCCTGATTGGGGTGTTTTCTACCGCCTTTGGGTGGAATGTTGACGACTGAGCCCTCGATCAGCTTGAGCAGTGCCTGCTGGACACCTTCTCCGGAGACATCACGGGTGATGGAGCGGTTTTCGCCCATACGTGCGATCTTGTCGATCTCGTCGATAAAGACGATACCGCGTTCGGCACGCTCTATATCGCCGTCAGCCGCCATAAGCAGTTTGGTAAGGATATTTTCGACATCCTCACCGACATAACCCGCTTCAGTGAGGTTGGTCGCATCGGCGATTGCGATAGGTACACCGAGAAACTTGGCGATGGTCTGTGCCAAAAGTGTTTTCCCTGATCCGGTAGGTCCGATCAGCAGGACATTCGATTTGGAGAGTTCCACATCATCGCTGTTGGTCGCTTTGTTGAGTATACGTTTATAGTGGTTATAGACAGCGACTGAGAGGGTTTTTTTGGCTTTCTCCTGTCCGATGACATACTCATCGAGCATGGCATTGATCTCTTTGGGGGTGTAGAGTTTGAGTTCGGCGATCTCAGCCTCATGCTCATCACTCTCTTCATCTCCAAAAAGGATTTTGTACGCAGAGATCACACAGTGCGAACAGATATAGGCATCTTCTCCGGCGATCAGCGGATTCTCTTCTGTTTCAGGAGAAGCGCAAAAACTACATTCTTTATTTGACATATCTATTGTTTCCTTAATTATTTAACTCTGTGTTTCTTTTCTGACAAAAGGGATACCTCTTTTGGAGGTCTTGATAAACTTACACAGTTGTTTGACCTTCTCGGAGTCACTCTCCTCAAAAAGTCTTTGTGCCACTTCCTGCAGCGGCTGTCCCTGTTCGAAGAGTTCACGGTAGGCGACTTTGAGCGCATTGATCTCTTCTCTGTCTATCTTGCGTCGCAGCCCCGTGAGATTGAGCCCGCGAAGGACTGCACGGTTACCTTCTGCAAGGCAGAACGGCGGGATATCCTGTGCCAGTGCGGAAGCACCGCCGATCATCGCATAGTCACCGATGTGGACGAACTGATGTACTGGAGTGAGTCCGCCGATGACCACATGGTTGCCCAGCTCGACATGTCCCGCAAGGGTCGCGCCGTTGGCAAGAATACAGTTGTCACCCATGATCACATCATGCCCGAGATGGACGTAGCCCATCAACAGGTTGTTGTTGCCTATCTTGGTGACCGATCCGCCCCCCTTTGTACCGGGGTTGAGGAGGGTAAACTCCCGGATGATGTTGTTGTCTCCGATAATCAACTGAACCGGTTCACCGTCATACTTGAGATCCTGAGGTATCGTTCCTACAGCAGCATGGGGGAAGATACGGTTGTTCTTGCCGATGGTAGTGTCTCCCTCGATGACAGCGTGCGATGCCACTGTGCTTCCTTCACCGATCTTGACTTGAGGGCCTATATAGGCGAAGGCACCTATTGTAACATCCTCAGCGATCTGTGCACCATCTTCGATGACGGCAGTTGGGTGGATAGCTGCCATTACTTGTCCACGATCATGGCTTTGAGCTCAGCCTGTGCCACGACCTTGCCGTCGACATAGCCTTTGGCATCGAGATGCCAAACTGCACCCTTGTTTTTGATCACATTGATCTTGTAGACCAGTTGGTCGCCCGGGGTAACAGGCGCTCTAAATTTTGCTTTGTCGATGCTCATAAAGTAGAC
>WFYB01000106.1 GCA_015490315.1 Sulfurovum sp.
CATCGAGCCTCTCCTGACACTTCTCATACAATGCTTCATAGTAGGCATCGCCCCTGTTGGTATCCACTTTGGCACTTTGTGCGGTAAAGAGTTTCTTCACCGACTCTTGTTTGTCCATACCCATCTTCTCTCCTTTGTAGTGTTGGATGATCCGATCATGGTCTCACTCCATATCTCTGTCATACAGAAAAAACCATAATGAATGACTATTCACTATTCTATGGGCTTTAAGCTTAAGAAAATATGAATACCTATTCATTTTTCCTAAAAAAATACAATTTTATTGATTTGTATACATAAGATATTCAAATAGGATAGAATAACTCTTATTTAGGGCACCTCTAATAACCCCAGATACTCATAACATTGCCAGCTTTGTTCTAGGCAAGGCACACTTTACAGACCTAGCCGCAGCTAAGTCGAAAAAGTGTAACGCCGCATAGGGCGAAGCTGGCATTGCCCAAAGGGTGGTCTTTGCAGACGCGATCTTTCACAAGATGCTTCCTTCATCTTAGCTTTGGCTAGGACTTGAAAGCCTCTTGCAAAATCTCACATCTGCAAAGCCCATTATGAGCATTTGGGGTTATTAGAGGTGCCCTTTAGATTATTGTGCGGTACAGACAGAACAAACGTCAAATGTCCTGAAGATAAAGGTAGCCTCCTGAATACTCTTCGCCCCCACCATAGCGTGTACAGCGATACCGTCCTCTTCTTCAGTGCCATGCGAAAGATTCCACTGCGTGGGGGTGATGATCTCATAACGTTTGATGAGCCCCTCTGAGACTTTTGTGCGGTGGATGAGAGAACCGCGTGCCGCCTCTACCACACCATAGCCTTCAAAGTCAACACATCTCGTTTCCATATCGAGTGTGCAAGAGGGTTCATCTACCACTATCTCTCCAAGCAGGCGTTTGCTCTGGGCGAGCAAAAGCCCTACTTCATTGACTCTCGCAAAGATACGGGTGAGCATGGCATCTTTATAGCGTTTGTGCAGACTTTTGATGATGGGTCGTTTGGCGACCATCCCACGCGCAAGAGGGCCGGTCTCATAGAGCCTCTTTTTATAGCTGACCGCCTTGGCGACTGTGCCCTCCTGCACTGACTCCTCTACATAACGCGGATCAACCTTGGAGACAGCAGTAGCGATCGATTTTCCAGAAGATGAGAGCATCGACTCCCCAAAAACGATAAAACGGTCATAGCTTTGCCCCGAAGCAGCCATACCGTGACTGCCAATGAGATGCATCAAACGTCCGAGATCCGCCTCTACCCTATGCAACTGGCTAACAGAAGTCAACGAGAGATACGCCTCAAGCGACATACCGGTAACAACCTGTTCAAAAAAACGGATACTCTCATCGATCAGTGCTTCTGCTTGCATCAGATCCAGATGTGTCGGATCACAAGTCACACCTCCGGGAACGGCATAGGAGGAGTGCGGCCACTGCCCGGAAAATATCGCCAGCGCCCGGGTAATCGTAGAGGAGAGATAGGTCGCTTTCATCGCATGGTTTTGTTCACTCTCGATCTTTAGATAGGCTTCAAGCTGAGGGATAATGGTCATATAGAGCCACTTGATGTGATTTTGTATCAGTTCGCATGCCAGTGTGAACTCCCTGAGCTTTTGGGCTTTGGGGCTAAGTGTCAGAGTGATCCCTGCACTCCGGTAGCCATCCTCGATCGCACGTACTGCCGCGATGAGATGGGCATGGTTGCAGATCCCGCATACTCGGGGTGTGATCACCAGTGCATCCCATGCATCCTTTCCTTGGAGTATCTCTTCGATCCCGCGGTAAAACCCGAAATTGATCCTCACATCTTCAATCACACCGCCACGAAATGTAAAGTCAAGCTCCGCTTCCCCTTCGATCTTCTCAATGAGCTCTTTGATCTGGATTTTTTTCATTGGTCATACTCCAAAAGTCTTTGGCTAAAACGCTTGATCTTGAAACTCTTGACCACTCCGGTTAGTGTCAGATAGGCACGTCTTGGCACCCCCAGTGGCATCGTAGCGGGGATACCCATATTGGTACGGGTCACAAAGAGCCTGTTCTTGGGATAGTAGGGCTCTGTACAGCCAAAACAGGGTGTGCCCACCCGTGTTTTGGAGCTGGTATCATTCCAGAGGATTTTGTTGCAGCTGCCGCGCGTATAGGGACCCTGACACCCCTGCTCATAAAAGAGACACCCCTCTTTGAGCCCATACCCTTTGGTATCGATCTTCCACTCGAAATATTCATTGCGTGTACAACCTGTGTGTACTGTATAGCCGTAGAGTTCAACCGGACGATGCAGCGTGTCAAGAGCTATATCATGCCCCCGGCTTAGCATCATCAGTACATAGGAGAGCCATCTGGGGTGTATCGGACAGCCCGGTAGTGATATAAGCTTGGAAGCGAACTGCTCATAACGTTTGGTCTGCTGCTCGTGATCAAAGCAGAAACCAGAGATATGTTTAGGGTCTTTTTGTTTAAATATCCCGCCAAATGTCGCACAGGTACCTGCGGTGATGATGTGTGCCGCCTCGTTGCCGTAATGGGCGATCATCTGTGAAACCTCTACACCATTTTTGGTCAATCCTTTCTCGACAAATGAGCCCTCTAGGATCAAAATATCACACGGTACCTTCAAGGCGGTCAGATCTGCGATCGTATAGTCAGACTCAAGCACAGGATGATGCACCACTTCAAAATGTGAAAGGATAGAAAAGAGATCAGGATGATTCAAAAATGAGTGGGTATTGCCGTTACAGGTAATGGACTGCAGCCAAAGCAGTTTTGGTTTGCTGTGCTGCACCTGATCCATGTTATGCCTTCAATGCATAGTAGATATTTCTGGATATATCATCGATATAATAGGAGATATCTTTGGGTAGGACACCTTCGCCCTTGAGAAAGACCATCCCTCCAAGATACCCCATAAAAAGCCCAAACGCCGAAAAGAAATCCTGATTTCGTAACTCACCGCTGCTTACCGCATCATCAAAAAAGATCATGATCTCTGTGATAAACCCCGATACACAGACCATCCCCTCACAACCGTCACTGAATACTTCCCGATTGGAGAGGTAGACACGCAGAAAATACTCTATCATCTCAGGCTTCTCCTGAGCCATCGAAAAGTAGATCTCCACAATCTTATGTATCTTCTCCTTGGCACTGACATCGAGCATATTGACCTCTCGTATCTTCTCTCCAAGTACTTCTGAAGTATATTTGATGATCTCCTGCGCCAAGATATCCTTGGACGAGAAGTAGTTGTAGAGATTACCCACACTCATACCGAGTTTGGCGGCGATATCCGGTATGGTTGTCTTGTGAAATCCATTGCTTGAAAAAAGCTGCAATGCCGCCTGAATGATCGATTCACGTTTAAGGGCTTTTTTGTCTGTCACGTTGCTGCTACCTTCATTGTCTAATTATGATCTACAAATTCTACCACATTTTAGCAAGTCTGGAGATATTTTTCCCGCACAAAATCCAAAGATATAAAATCTTTAGCAAGTAATGGGTGTTTCTTGATAACTGCTGACAATTTAGCACCAACAGGTGCCAAATTGCCTAATCTTAGAGATATGTTATAATAGAACCCTAATTGAGGACAGGTCACCGTAACCACTCTCGTTTAGATTACCCAATAGAGGTTTAAGAGCAGTCGCCCTGTCCCACTTCTTATATATTATACGGTTAAATATTGATTTAACGAAATGAAAAACAGGAGATATTTATATGTCAAATGAGATAGATAAGCGAAGTCTTGAAAATGCCTATCGCCTATTCGATAGCGGAGATATTAATGCTATTGAAGTAGGTACCGTCAAGGGCTTACAGGATATACATCGTTATCTTTTTAATGGGCTATATGATTTTGCCGGAGAGATTAGAGAACTGAATATCTCCAAAGGAAATTTCAGATTTGCCAACAGCTTATATCTCAAGGATATTTTATCAAAGATCGAAACTATGAGTGAAAATACATTTGAGGAGATCATAGCTAAGTATGTTGAAATGAATATTGCTCATCCTTTTATGGAAGGTAACGGCAGAAGTATGAGAATATGGCTCGATATGATCTTAAGATCACGATTGCAAAAAGTCGTAAATTGGCAGAATGTGGATAAAGTATCCTATCTGCAGGCTATGGAACGCAGTCCAATCAATGATCTGGAGCTAAGAATACTTTTGGGTGATAATTTGACAGAGGATATCAATAACAGAGAGATTATCTTCAAAGGTATTGAACAATCGTATTACTATGAGGGCTATAAAGTTGAAAAATAAAAGAAAAACCATCTCTTATAGCTCGGTACAAATGATTATACGCCAATTCAACCAATAAGTGCAATTTCTAAAAAATAGTCGAGAAAGAGCGGGCTAACCGAATATAGGTTATCCTTTTTTCGACCAAAAAGAAAGGAATTGCATGACCTATAAACAATTAACCCTACAGAAACGATACCAAATTTGGG
>WFYB01000107.1 GCA_015490315.1 Sulfurovum sp.
GAGATGGTACGTTCGGTCAAAGGGATGGAAAATGCCAAGATCGTCCGTTACGGCTATGCGATCGAGTATGACTATATCGACCCGACAGAGCTCAAACACACACTTGAGACCAAAAAGATCCCCAACCTCTATATGGCAGGGCAAGTCAACGGCACGACCGGCTATGAGGAGGCTGCGGCACAAGGGCTCATGGCAGGGATCAATGCAGCACTGAGTGTACAAGGGAAAGAGCCTATGGTATTGCGCCGCGATGAAGCCTATATCGGTGTACTGATCGATGATCTGGTCACCAAAGGTACTAAAGAACCCTACCGTATGTTTACTTCCCGTGCGGAGTACCGTCTGCTGTTGCGTGAAGACAATGCTGACAGAAGGCTGCTTGCACACGCCAGAGAGCTGGGGCTGGCGGATGAGGCTTATATCCGTAAGACAGAAGCCAAAGATGCCCAGATCGAAGAGGCATTGACATTTCTAAAAGAGCACTATGCTACCCCGACAAAGGAGTTTCTTGCGAAGCTTGAAGAGATCGGTGCACCCAAGATCAACGACAAGACCCTTTGGATCGATGTGATCGCCAGAGGGGAGTTTGACAGAGAAAAGCTCACAACACTGCTGCCGGAGTTTGACAGATATAATGATGAGGTGATGGAGCAGATCTTGATCGAGGCAAAGTACTACCGCTATATCGAAAAGCAGGCGCAGCAGATCGCTCAGATGAAGGATATGCTCAAGATCAAGATACCCCAAGATTTTGACTTCGCAACCGTGCAGGGACTCAGCAATGAGATCGTTGAGAAACTTCAAACTGCCAACCCTCCAACGCTCTTTGCCGCATCACAGATCTCAGGGGTAACGCCGGCATCATTGGAGATCTTGCATGTCTATATCAAAATGAGACAGAAAGGAAAATAGAAGATGATTTACTATTACGCACATACAGGACACAAAATAGGGCTTGAGAGAGCCAGAAGAGGTATCACCATACTCAGAAAGCTTCGCGAAGCGGGCAAAGAGGTGCAGCTGCTGGTCAATGACTTCAGAGCAGGTGTCGCTATGAAAGAGGAGCAGGGGTGGCCGGAGTATGTGACGATCGAAACGATCCAGGACATCGATGCGATCGCCCAGAACGGTGACAGTGTCATCATAGACTCTGATGAGGATGATCACGGCAGACTGGTCAAATATGTCTCCGATTTCAAAAAGGTGATGCGTTTCGCACACGATCTGAGCGATAGCTCTGTGCATGGTGAGATGCTCTTAGTGCCTGAGTGTCAGAGTGACAGCTGTCTGGAGGCAGTGGTGATCGATGAGCAGTATTTCAAGCCGTGCGAGAAAGAGAAGAGAGTCCTTTTCTTTCTTGGAGATTATGACCATGACAAGACGATCCTTGGTAATGCGTCTTTTTTCAAAGCATTTGATATGGAGCTGCTTCTGGGGCACTACTTCTTTGTCAAGTATGAAGATGATCTTGCCAAATGTTTTACCGCACTGCACGAGCCTGAGGAGTATGTAGAGCTTCTTACCGGGAGCGATACCGTTGTGACCGCTTCAGCTCAGGCGGCAATCGAAGCGAAGGCATCGGGAGCCAAAGTGATCTATATGGATATAGAGCGACCTGCACTCTATCCGATGAGCCTGATGGAGCATTACGGTATCCGCATTGTACACGGCTTTGATGTGTCTGCACTGAGCGAAGCATTGGCAGCACCGATATCGGAAGCGTCAAGCGTGTTAAAGCCTTATCAGATAGAAGAGATACTCGCACATATATAACTTAATAAAATAATTATTATAAATTAGGACTATAAAAGTCCTAATTTACCAATGGTAACATTCTAAAAAAGTTATCAAGACTCCCCCAATTCCACATTATCATTTAACATAAATACCACTATAATAAATCATTATATAACTACTATATAGTACTATTAAAGGAGGAATAACATGGCTAATGAAGAGCAGAGTCGTCGTGACTTTTTCGGAAAGGCACTCGGTGCATGGGCAGCTGTGGGCGGTTTGGGACTGCTGTATGCAGCGAAACGTACATGGGATCCGTTGCCAAGTGTCAAGGCTGCGGGATATACAACAGTGGATGTCAGTGCCGCTGAAGAGAATGTACTCTATACAGAGATGTGGAGAGGGAAACCTGTTTTTGTTCTCAAAGTACCCAAGAATATTGCAGATCATCCGAGACTTGTGGATGTCGGGGGAGAGAAGTTCTTTATCGCAATCGGACTTTGTACTCACCTTGGCTGTATTCCTGCCTACTATCCTGATCAGGAGAAGTTCATCTGTGCGTGTCACGGAGGGCAGTTTGCCGCTGACGGAGAGGTTCTGAAGTCACCGCCGCCGAGTCCACTGGTGATCCCGCCTTTCAAAGTAGAGGGGAAGAAACTCGTGTTGGGTGAAGAAGGTCCTGAATACAAGAAACTCAAAGCCGCCGGGCTCGTAGCATAAGGAGGAGGAATCATGGCACATTTTGATGACAAAGCCTTTCCTTTCAGCCACAAATGGCTCAATGAAAGGCTGGCGATAGACACACTCAAGCGTGTATTGAGTACAGAGTACTGGATCCCTAAGAATATTAACTTTCTCTGGGCAATGGGGATGCTGCTCGCCGCAACATTCGGACTCTTGCTGATCTCAGGGATTTTCTTACTGATGTACTATATCCCTGA
>WFYB01000108.1 GCA_015490315.1 Sulfurovum sp.
ACTCATGGAGTTTTTCAAGATGGGGGCATATAGCGGGATCGTACTGCAGCTCTTTTTGCTGGGTACCTTCCTCTACGGTATCAAGATACGTGAAGTTCACCCCAAACTTTTTCTCGGCACACTCAGCCAGAAATTTCTCTTTGTCCCGCTGCTAAGTGCTCTGATCCTCTCACTGACCGGACTGCCGCCTTTTGTGCAGGCAATCATCCTCATGGAGATGATGACCCCGCTTGCTGTGGCTAACATCAACCTCGCCTCACTCTACGACTGCCGCCCGCAGGATGTCACTGCACTGATTTTGCTAAGTACGCTGCTTTTTATTCCGGTACTTTTCCTTTTTGTGCTTTGGGTGATGCCTCTGTATAGCTAACCTGCTTTGTCATGATCTTTCTCCGCCTGTGATAAAATTTTCATTCCCGGATCAAGAACAACATTGACATTATCAGGCACATCTTTGTAGACAACTGCATTTGCACCTATTTTCACATTGTCACCTATCGATATCTTGCCAAATATCTTAGCTCCGGGGGCGATATAGACATTGTTTCCTATTGTTGGACAACCACGATTCTCTCCCTGTCCTGAAACCCCTATGGTGACACCTTGCGATATATTTACATTCTCCCCGATTTTCGCCTCACTTGAAATAAAAATACCTCCAAAATGACCGATATAAAACCCTTTCCCTATTTGGGTAGTAGATGGAATATCTATCCCCCACCTCGTTCGGATAAAACGAAATTGCAGATAATAGAGGGGAAGACAAAAGAGCTTTACCAAAACATTTTGCTTTTGTATCCATTGACCAAAACGTATATTCACGATAGCATGCACCCCAGGTGTACGGTAACATCGTATGATACGTTTCAGTCTATTTCCGGATGTCAACTCATATGTTCTTCGTATGTCTGCTTTTAAAGTTTCCATTGTTCACTCTTTTTCCCTTTTATGCCAACAATTATACCATGCTTTCCATCTCTTGTGACAAAGCGCTTTGGGTAGCCCCTATTTTTCACCTAAACCTGAAAGTTATAAAGTACTACATATATCAGATAATAAACTGCCTATAACCAATCTGAACATAACGCAGTTATGCTAAAATAATATGACTATTTCCAAGGAGCAGCCATGTCAAACAAAACCCTCATTATCGGTGCCGGCGGTGTCGGGAATGTTGTTGCATTCAAGTGTGCGATGAATACTGATACATTCGGAGAGATAACGCTTGCGAGCCGTACCAAAAGCAAATGCGATGCCATCGCCGAAAATGTCAAAGCAAAAACCGGTGTAGAGATCAAAACAGCGCAGCTTGATGCGGACAGTGTCGAAGAGCTCGTCGCACTCATCAAAGAGACCGACGCGGATATCGTCATCAATGTGGCACTCCCCTATCAGGACTTGACCATCATGGATGCCTGTGCAGCGTGTCAGGTAGACTACCTCGACACTGCCAACTACGAACACCCCGATGAGGCGAAATTCGAGTACAAAGAGCAGTGGGCACGTGACCAGCTCTTTAGAGAGCAGCACATCATGGGACTGCTTGGCAGTGGGTTTGACCCTGGGGTAACCAACGTCTTTGTCGCCTATGCACAGAAGCACTACTTTGACGAGATCCACACCATCGACATCCTCGACTGCAACGCCGGTGACCACGGCTACCCCTTTGCGACCAACTTCAACCCGGAGATCAACCTGCGTGAGGTGAGTGCCAAGGGGCGTTACTGGCAAAGAAACGACAATGGAGAGGGTGAGTGGATAGAGACCGAACCCATGGAAATCAAACAGGTGTGGGACTATCCCGAAGTGGGTCCAAAAGACAGCTACCTACTCTACCACGAAGAGATGGAATCACTGGTCAAAAATATTCCCCACCTCAAGCGCATCCGCTTCTTTATGACCTTTGGTGAGAGCTATTTGACACACATGAGAGTACTGGAGAATGTAGGCATGCTCGGCATCGAACCGGTAGAACATCAAGGACAGAAGATCGTCCCTATTGAATTTCTCAAAACCCTGCTGCCAGACCCTGCCAGTCTCGGTCCACGCACCAAAGGCAAGACCAACATTGGTGTCTTTGTCAAGGGTATCAAGAATGGTGAGCCCAAAACTGTCTACATCTACCAGGTCAGCGACCATGAGAAGTGCTACGAAGAGGTGATGAGCCAGGCGGTCAGCTACACCACAGGCGTACCTGCCATGATCGGTGCCAAACTGATGCTGGAGAAAAAGTGGTACCAAGAGGGTGTACACAATATGGAAGAGTTTGACCCAGACCCATTTATGGAGGAGCTCAATAAACAAGGATTGCCGTGGCAAGTCATGGAACTCGACGGAGATGCTTCACTCGAAGTGAAAGAAGCATAACGTGACACCTGCTTTTCTGCTCAAAAAATTCATCTCACTCTTTTTGATGCCTTTTTCGATCGGTATTATACTTCTCGGACTGGGATATATGAAGATGAAACAGGGCAGAGCCAGAACAGCCAAAGCACTCATGCTTGCCGGTATCCTATGGCTCACACTCTTCTCCTATGATCCTCTTGCCAATCTCATGCTCCGTCCACTCGAACATCGTTACCCCGCGATGCTAAAGCCGCCTCAATCGATTCGTTATATCTATGTCCTTGGAGGAGGACACCATACAGACAGATCGTTGCCTATCACTTCACAGATCAATGCGGAGTCCGTTGTGAGGCTTGCAGAAGGTGTACGGCTCTACCGTCTGCTTGAGGGCAGAGCCAAACTGATCGTTTCAGGCTACAGCGGTCTACATGATCCAAACAGCCATGCACGTATGGAACAGAGACTTGCAGTGGCCTTGGGTATCCCTGCAGAAGCGATCCTCCTTGTCCCGAAGGCGACCGATACCGAGGATGAAGCGGCGGCGGCAAAAAAGATCGCAGGAGAGATGCCACTCGCGCTTGTCACCTCTGCCTACCATATGCCGCGTGCTATGCGCTGGTTTGAGAAAAAAGGCTTGCATCCCTATCCCGCTCCTACCTATCATCTCAGCACGCTCAAACATCCACATTACCTTGGTATCCTCTCAGTCGATGCACTGCGCAAATCGACAATATGCTTTCATGAGTTCATAGGGATGCTCTGGCAGGAACTCAAAGGTATCAAAGATGGCATTTAAAGGTTTTCCAAAAGAGGGCTTGCGATTTCTCTCCGAGATCATTGTCAACAACTCCAAAGCATGGCTCGATGCGCACAAAGAGGATTATGAACGCTTCATCGTTGCACCCAACAAAGCCTATGTTGAAGAGATGGGCGAACATCTGCAGATACTTGTACCGGCCATCCATGCCATCCCAAAGGTCAACAAATCCCTTTTTCGTATCTACAGAGATGCTCGTTTTCATCTGAGTGATCCAATCAAAGAGCGTATCGGTATCATCTTTTGGCAGGGAGCAGGTCACAGGATGCAAAGCAGCAGCTTTTATATGCATTATGACCCCTTTGAAGTCTTTGTCGCTACCGGGATACGCAACTTCAAGCCGCCGCTGCTCGCCGCCTACCGTGAGTATATTCAACATGATGCCCATAGGGAGTCCCTCTACCGTATCCTGCAACGCCTCCAAAAGAAGGGATACAAAATTCCCGCACCGAAATATAAGCGTATGCCAAGAGATTGTGACCCGACACTGAGCCACAGTGAGCTTTTCCGTATGGGAAGTCTCTACGCCTACACCACATTCCCGCCGGATGAGACCTTCCACTCCGAAGCGATCATCCAACGCAACTTCAAAATCTATGAGGATATGCTCGATCTGCACCAGTGGGTCTACGAACTGACACGCTTCGCATCATAAGCATTGACACAGGAAGTGCACAAAAAGTGCACACTCTTGCTCTATATTAATGTATGAGTGAGGAGCTGTTATGAAACATCATGAACACAAACAAGATCTCTTTTGGCTCAATGATATGCGCTTTTTGGCTGCCATTGCGATCATTGTTGTGCATATCTCCCAACCCTATTTCAATCAGGAGAGTACCGAATATCCGCCCAGCTGGTGGATCGCCAATCTCTATCTCTCCGCAAGCATGTGGGGCGTACCAGTCTTTGTGATGATCAGCGGGGCACTTCTCCTTTCACCGGAGAGAGAGTACCCTTCACTCTCCGATTTTTATAAAAGACGGCTCAACAGACTCTTTTTGCCTATCTTCTTCTGGACACTGGTCTATCTGGTTTTGCTCTATCTCAAAAAACCGCTCTTTAGATCTGCCGACAACCGCAGACTATTTTACGATCTCCATTGTCAAAGGACACCCATACTACCATATGTGGTATCTCTATATGGTCTGGGGGCTCTATCTCTTTACACCGTTTCTTAGAAAGATAGTCAAGAACTCTACCCGGATGGAGCTGCTTGTTTTGAGTATCATGCTGATGCTTCTCTCCATAGTAGCGACCTACTTTACCGATGCACACAACCAGGCTTTTTTTCTTCTGATGTTTCCTTTCTTTCTTGGTTACTATCTCGCCGGATACCTTATCTCGATCACAGACTTTTATCTTTCGATACCCAAGTTTTTCCTCTTCCTCTCTGTCTTGATTGGCATCATAGCCATCGGAGAACGCCTGCTTCCCGGGCACTTTATGTATAATTTCAGTATCACGATGATCACCTTTTCGATGCTCTTGATGTTCCTTGTCAAAAACAATCACAAAAGGATCCCTTTTAGCCATAAACTCCGCGAAAAACTTGCCTCATTCAGTCTCGGTGCCTACCTGATCCACCCTGCCGTGCTTGCAGTGATACGCAAATTCGACTATTTCGGCTTCCCCATGGAGAGATATCTCTACCTCTCTATTCCTCTTTTAGTCGTCATCGTGACGCTCGTTTCACTTGCAATTGCCTATACCCTCTCCAAACTGCCACTCTTTCATAAGGTGATCTAAGCATACTACACAGCGCTTGCACACTTCTGCGCTATAGTGGGAATAGTGACATATCGTAGGAGGCAAGTGATGGGTCATCATGTTGTTATCTTAGGCGGGAGTTACGGTGGCATCGCAGCAATGCGACGACTAAGTAAAAATCCCGACCTAAACATAACACTCATCGACCAACATCCTTACCACTTTTTGCAAACAGAGAGCTA
>WFYB01000109.1 GCA_015490315.1 Sulfurovum sp.
CACAAAAAGAGAGCAAGCACCAGAACTTTATTGAGATGCTTGAACGCGGAGAGTATCTGCATATCTATGATGGATCGGTCAAGTACCGTACACGCAAGGTAGATCTCTCACCTATACTCAAAAAGGTCTTTTCATGAAGATCGTACAGATGCTTCCGGAGCTGAATGAAGGTGGGGTAGAACGCGGTACGGTCGAGCTGAGCCGGGAGCTGGTCAAAAGAGGGCATGAGAGCATTGTCATCAGTGCAGGCGGCACACTGGTAGAACAGATAGAGAAGGATGGCGGCAGACATCTGACACTCGACCTTTGCACAAAGAATCCTTTGAGTGCCTACAGCCGTATGAGGCAGCTTAGAGCGTTGATAAAAGAGATTGAGCCTGATCTCATCCATGCACGCAGCCGTGTCCCTGCCTGGCTTGCCTATATTGCCAATCGTCAACTCGGCATCCCCTTTGTCACAACAGTGCACGGATTCAACAGTGTCAGCCCATACAGCAAAGTGATGACCAAAGGAGATCGTGTCATCTGTGTCAGCGGTGCGATCAAGCGCTATATTCAAAAGCACTACCATACACCCGAGGAGAAGATCAGTGTGATTCCCAGAGGTATCGATCTGGAAAAGTTCAATCCTGAACATGCGGATCATGATTTCATGGGGACTTTCATAGAAAAATATGATCTGAAGGATAAAACAATTGTTACTTCAGTGGGCAGGATCACCCAGCTCAAAGATCTGGAGACATTTATCGGCGCTGTTTCTATAGCCAAAGATACCATTCCCAATCTTACTGCTTTGATTGTGGGTGGCGTGCGTGAGGATAAGCAGGATTATTTTGCTTCACTGCAGGCACTTATCAGAGAGCTTGGCTTGGATGATGTAGTGCATTTTGCCGGTTCACAAAGCAAAGTAGCAGAGATCTATGCACTAAGCGATGTGGTAGTCAGCAGTTCCAAAAAACCGGAGAGTTTCGGCAGGAGTGTCGCTGAAGCGATCGCCATGAATACCCCTGTGGTCGCCACAGGACACGGCGGCGTGCTTGACATCATCCAAGAAGGGGTCAACGGCTATTTCTACGAACCGGGAGATGCCAAGACCTTGAGCCAAAAGATCACAGAGGCAAAGACGCTGCAATTTGACGGATACGGTTATGTCTCGGAGTACTTTTCGTTGGAGCAGATGGTGGAGAATACATTGGAGGTATATTATGCTTTACATTAGTATCGTGTTTGTACTGATTTTTCTCTATTTTTCCTATCGCTACGCATGGTGGAGAAAACCTGTACCCTACCGTTATCCTCGTATTTTGATGTATCATATGATTAAAGAGCATACCGGAGGAAAATTTAAAGGCTTGAGGGTCGCTCCTGACATGTTTGAAAAACAGATCAAATATTTGGTTGAAAACGGTTGGCATTTTCTGACAATGCGTGAGCTCGTTGATACCAAAGAGATGTTACCTAAAAAATCAGTGGCTATTACTTTTGATGACGGCTATGAGGATAATTATATCCATGCTTTTTCCATTTTGAAAAAATACAATGCCAAAGCAACGATATATCTTGTGGTAGATCGTCATGATAGAGAGTGGTCTTCCAAGCGCAAAGCAAAAAACAGCGGAGGAGAACTGATGAGAGAGCCAAAACTGACTGATGCACAGGTTGAAGAGATGATTGCAAGCGGACTGGTGGAGATAGGCTCACACACTATGACACATGACAATCTGACATGCCTGGATGATGTGGCAAAACGTATGGAGATTGTTGATTCCAAGGCAAGTATAGAAGAGAGGTTTGGTGTGGAATGTGTCTCATTTTGTTACCCGTTTGGTTTGTATGATGAAAAAGACAGAGGATTTGTGCAAGAAGCAGGATATACCAACGCTACGACAACACAAAGCGGCATAGAAGATATACGCCAAGCTGATCTTTATCGGCTAAAACGGATTACGGTAAGCGGGAAGGACGACTTTTTGTCATTTTGGCTGAAGCTTCGAAGCGGCAAAAGAGGGGTAAAGAAGTGAAGATTTGTCATATACTTGCCGGTAATGAAGAGGGAGGATTGGAAAACCATGTTGTAACATTGTGTAATGCACTGGCCGAAACGTATGAAATTCATCTTATTGCGCATGAAAAGTATCGTGAACGTATGGATACAGGAGTGCATTTTCATGCACTCGATCTCACCAAAGGAAGACGTAACTTACATATACTTTGGAAGCTTTACCGACTGATCAAAAAGGTTGATGCGAAGATCATCCATGCTCATGCGAATAAGGCTGCTGCTATGGTAGGTACGATCAAGCCGCTGCTATCACAAGATATCCGGACTATAGCTTCTGTACACAGTGAAAAACGCAATGTTAAAGCCTTTAAACGATTTGATCATCTTATAGGGGTCTCTCACCGTGTACTTGAGCCTCTTGAGTTTATGGCTCATACGGTAGTTTATAATGGTATCGATTTGCCCCCCTTTGCTCATGAACAAAAGAGTTGTCGTGAAGAGTTTTCCATTGAAGAAGACACTTTTGTATTGTGTGCTATAGGACGTATGGAGGCTGTCAAGAACTTTTCGATGCTACTTGAAGCGATCGTATCACTGGATGTCGTGTTATTACTTGTAGGAGAAGGAAGTATGATGGATGCACTTAAGGGGAAGAGTGAAGAACTAGGGATTTCACACAAGGTACATTTTACAGGTTTTCGTAAAGATGTGGTATCATTGCTTCGTTGCGCGGATTTATGTGTCATCAGTTCTGATAGAGAAGGTTTCCCATATGTGTTAGTAGAATCTTTATTATTAGAAAGACCGGTTATAAGTACAGATGTATCGGATATGCAGTATATTTTGCCTTCAGAAGCAGTTGTTGAAAGAGGGAATGTTTCTGCCCTTAGAGATGCTATAAAAGATATAAAACAGGGATACGAGGTGAAAATAAAAAGATATCATGATACCTTTTTATTTGCTAAGAGGCATTTTAGTAAAGATATGATGATTAATAAGATTAAAGCAGTGTATGAGAAGGTAGTTAGAGATTGAACGAGAAAGTCTATACAACCCTGGAATATAAAATACCATATATAGACAGGATATCTAAAAAATTTATAGTAAAAATTACAAATGAAGAAGGATAGATAGAATGGCTGAAATTCTAGCTTTAGGTGATTGTAATATGTCTGGTGATGTAAATTTTAAACATAATGCATATGCCGAACGTTTTGCTAGGCGTATCGAAAAGAGTGTTATGAATGTTGGCTATACAATGGCTACAACGAGAGAAATGCAGCACTTTTTTCAAAATTATTATACTAAGGAATGTGATATTGTTCTTTTGCAATATGGTTTGGTTGACTCTTGGAAAACATTTAAATATGCACCTTACGTAATGTATTATCCGGACAATCTATTACGTAAGATTGGAAGAAAAGTTGTCAAAAAATATAAAAAAATTACCAGGCAAGTAGGATTGAATACTCTTTTGGGTACACAGAATGTTGTAGGGAAAACAGAGTATCAAACAAACATCGAAAACTTGATTTTATCCGCGACAAACAGCATAATTATTTTAATTGATACTATTCCAAACCAGCAACAATTTCGTAATAATGAAATTGTACAATATAATAGTATTCTTTCATTATTGTCTGAACGCTATAATAATTGTTATAAGTTGGATTTGTATCAAGACTTTTTGAAAAATATGGATAGCTATTACTTGGATGAAACGCATATGAATGATCTTGGCTACAACCATGTGACAGATAAGCTTGTATCTCTTTATGAGAAAATAAAGAAAGAAAAAGTATGAAAAATATTTTGTTAATTGTTGATGGTAAAGCAGGGCATACAAGCATATCACAAGGCGTTATAGAGTCGATTAGGGAATATAAAGACGTAAATGTTATAGAAATAAAAGCTAGGCTTAGAAGTATAATTTTTAAACGTATATTAAAATTATTATTGAATCGATTTTCTTTTTGGGAGAAAAAAAAATGGATAATTGATTTTTTCTATAAAAAATTTCAATTTCCTGAAGATATAAAATATGATATGATCATTTCTACGGGCGGTACAACTTCTTTTTTAAATATTATGCTAAGTAAGTATCTTAATGTACCAAATGTATATTGTAGTTCATTACGAGGGTTACATTATAAGCATTTTACCCATCTTGTATCAATTGAAAAGCATAATTATGAAAATGAGATTATTGTTGATTTAGCACCACTTGTTTTTAAATACAATACAAGTGATATTGATATTTTTAGGTCTACACATAATATTTCTAAACAAGATCAAGTATGGAGTGTATTGATAGGAGGTAGAACCAAAGAGTATCCCTTTGAAACAGCTGATATTATAAGTATGGTAAAAAATATAATTGATTTGGCAAAACGAGAAGGAGCAACACTTTGTATTACAACATCAAGAAGAACTACATTAGAGGTAGAAGAAAAACTTAATGACCTTTATGAATTGGAAAAAGATATAATTAAAAAAATAGTTTTATATAATCGTAAAATAGAAAAAGTAGTAGGTAATTTTCTTGCTGTTTCTACAAAAGTTTTTGTAACAGAAGACAGTGGATCAATGATCACAGAAGCAGTTTTAAGCAAAAAGAACGTGTATACTATAAAACCTTTTACTACTAACCTTTCTGGAATTTATCAACACTTTATTCAAAATTTGCTTAGGGAACATATGATTGTTTCTGTTGAGATTGAATCTATTCCTCAAATTACATTTAAAGAATATTTTTCCAAAAACAAACAATCACCATCTGATGTAGTGTCTCAGGCACTTACTTATCTCTTTGAGGATGAACAAAAATGAAAATCGCTTATTTTATAAATACATTTAAGTCTATCAACTGGGGTGGACAAGCAACCTCAACTGCCATTGAGTATATGCTTTCTAGGCAATATCCAGAAGCGGAATTTGTGCCATTAGATATGCCTCGGCTTCCATTCAAAAAAATAAAAATATTACGAAAGTATTATGAATATAAGCTGACCCGTGCAATCATGGAAGAGCAGATAAAGGATGTTTTTTTTTATCTAAAAAAGATGAATGTTCCTTCAAATATCTTTGAATCTTTTACTCATGTTTGTTTTAATGGTGAGGGAGCAATACATGCGAAGTCTGGTCATCTTGTTGTTTTTATGGGATTGTTATATCTCGCAAAAAAGCAAGGGAAAGTAGTTGCAGCAATCAATCAGACAATTGATTTAAAACATAAAAGACACTTAGAACTGCTTGTTCAAAAAGTTTATAATATGCTTGACTATGTATCGGTAAGGGAACCAATTTCATTGTTATATGCCCAAAATATTGGTATATTAAATGTTCATTTGATTCCAGATGCCGTGTATGGATTACCTGTATTAACAGATCAAGTTATAGATATGAGGTTATCAAAGTTCTCACTCCCCAAAGAATATGTCGCAGTGACCGGTTCATCTGCGTTGAAAAGAGACCGTACTTCGTTCGTGTATATGAAAAATCTTATTACAATTATTCAAAAAAATATTGATCTTCCAATTGTTTTTATGGCAAACGCCAAGACAGATATTTGGCTTGCACATCGATTGCATAAAGAGTTCAATTTAATAATTATCGAACCACCTGTTAAATATATTGATGCTATAGCAATTATTGCGCGATCGAAAATATTGATTGGAGGACGACAGCATCCTAATATATTTGCGTATATGTACAGAATACCGTTTATTCCATTTAAGGGAAATACATTTAAAAATGATGGTGTGGTTGCTTTGCAGAACTATCCTCTCAAACCGCTGACATGGGACATTGATGTATCAAAACTTGAAAGTTCACTTGAAGAAATTGAGAAGGGAATACTATTTAATAAAATTGAAATTGAAGATTTTTCTATTTTTTCAACAGATGTCTCTACGTCGAAAGAGTAAAAATAAAGGCGAATCAGTTTTCGATTTAATATAAATGTAGCTTAGAAATATCATGGAGATAATAGCATATCCTTCCTCTTTTCATACACCTTACTCTGTACACCAAAGAGTCCGAGCAGGGTATGGGAGAGATTGTCCTGAGAGAAGTGTTTGTCGGCATTTTGTCTGAGTTTTGCTATAGGGAGGTAACGTTTGCTCTGACTGCCGAACCACATGAGTGCTCCGACGTGTTTTTGGGCATCTGGTGCCATGAAGTAGGGCAGACCGTGAAGGTAGAGTCCTTTTTCTCCGAGGCTCTCACCGTGGTCGGCGATATAGAGCATCGCAGTCTGGTAGTCTGTGTCATACTGTTTGAGAAAAGCGATCACCCTGGAGAGAAAATCATCGGTATAGAGCAGGGCATTGTCATAGGCATTGGCGATCTCTTCACGGCTGCATGCTTCAAGCTGATTGGTCTTGCATACAGGGGTGAACTTTTCAAATGATTTGGGGTAGCGTTTGTAGTATGCCGGTCCGTGGTTGCCCATCTGATGCAGAACGATCAGGATATCTTTGTCTTTGTGTTCAGTGATGAAACGCTCAAGTCCCTGCAGCATACCGATGTCTCTACACTCACCCTCTATACATATTTTATTCTGTTTGGGTGTTCTGAAATCTTCATGTGGGATACGCAGGGCAACGCCTTTGGAGTCTGAGTTGTTGTCTCTCCAGAGCAGTGCTACTTTGCCGGTATGTTTGAGTACATCGATGACATTCTCCTGAGAAAGTCCCTTTTTGTAGCTGTAGTCTGCTCTGTCAAGCAGAGAGAACATACAGGGTACCGAAACAGCCGTACTGGTGCCGCAGGAGTAAAAATGGCTGAAATTGACGATATCTTCTTGTTTGAGTTTCGGATTGGTCTCCCGCTTATAGCCGTTGAGGGAGAAGTGATCGGCACGGGCAGCTTCGCCTACGACCATGATGACAAGTTTGTGCGGTTGTGAAGTGGATGCAATTGTCGCATCTTCACCCATAGGCTTGAGTATGATGGGACCGTTGTTGTAGGTCAGGACAACATATTTACCGGTAGCGTAGATCCAGTAGAGAGGATTGATGGTAAATCGCAGCGGTTTATGCTCACGGAAGAAAGAGGTATAGTGTTTGCTGTAGATAAAGAGTGATGCCACGATCACGGCAAGCGAGAGCAGGATCATTTTCAGTTTGCTCAGAAGTTCGCTCTTGATCGGACGGTAGACGACAGGTGCTCTGTAGACAAGATAGGCAGGCAGTATGCCCAAAAAGAGCAGATAGAGCAGCTGTTTGAGAGATAAAAGATCGGCAGATTCTGCAAGATTGGTCTGCAGGGTATTGCGTATCATCTCATCATCTATGATGACATGGTAGGTATTCATAAAGTAATTGGTCATCGAAGATACAAGAAGGATCAGGATCAATATCGGTTTTGTTGTCCATTTGGAACTGACCATCGTAAGCAGCAGGATGGTCAAAAAGAGAAGCAGCAGCACAATAGAGAGAAGAAAGCCTGCATTATCCCAGTTAGGGGGATAGACTTTCACAAGATTTTGAAAAAAAGCCACATTGTCAAAAAGTACCAAAAAGAGGCTGACAAAGATAATAAGTTGTGTCTGGGTAAGGGCTTTGAAAGATTTGATAACTGATCCTTGGATATTCATTGGCGGAAGTATACGCAAATTTTGTTAATCGTTGATCAATGTCGCTTGCCCACTTGGCAAAGTGGGTATAGAGCAGGGCTTAGAAGCTCAGTTTCAGACCGCCGTAGAAGCTGTCGTTGAAATTTCTGTTGTAGGTATCGTAGTCGGTATCGATATTTCGGTATCCGGTAAAGATATGGATATTGTTGATCACTTCCATATCGGCTTCAACTCTGAACTCTTTATAGCTCTTGGCATCTCTGAAGCTCAAGACAGATGGTGCATAGGCGAAACTTCCTGTCACTGAGGTTGGAGGTATTGTGTCATTGAGAGGAAGCAGATAGATTCCTTTTGCAATGAACGGAAGTGCCATATAGTTGTCGGTAAAGACAGTTTTCGCCCCCAAACCGAGTGTGAGATTCGGGATACCCTGAAGGGTATTCTGACCGATAAGTCCGACACCCAGAAGATTGTCATCCGCATGCAGGTAGCTTGCTTCAAGAAGATAGCTCGTACCGTCTGAGTATCCTGTAAAGCGGTTGAGATCCACACTGCCTAACAGTTCGAGATCATCATTGTTGATATCCAGCCCGATACTGTTGTCTGCCAAAGCCAAAGAGCCGGCAAAAAGTGTACTTAGAAAAAGATGTTTGAAGCTTCGTTTGAGACTCATGAAAAGATCCTTTTAATATTTATTCATATAATTTTAGCATAATTCTTTGGTATTGTCTATAAGGGGCGATCAATCCGGCGGCATATACGACTTATCCTCTTTTTTCTTTTTGGCTCTTTTTTGGCGTTTCTCCTCCATCATGGCTGCATCACGAAGGTCCTCTTCATTGTCAAAACGGGTGGCATCGATAAACTTGGACTGATCATCGAACTGCCCACTTTTGACTCCCCAGAGCAGAGCAAGCAGCCCCAGTGCACCAAGAAAGGTAGAGACACCGATCATAAGAATGATGATATTGTCAGACACGGTAAACCTCACAGAGGAGGTCAGCGGGTAGCGGGTAGCGGGTAGCGGGTAGATAATATTGCATCTTTTTCTCTTTTCCGAACTTTTTGTATAGTTTACCACATTTCCTTGACACAAACGTAAACATGTGTTAACGTTGCTCCCTGCTATCTTCTCGAAATCTCAGGCTCTTGATGCGCATAGAGTTGGCAACGACGATAAGAGAGCTTAGACTCATCGAAAGTGCGGCGATGAGCGGGGTGACATAGCCTGCGACAGCAAGTGGTACGGCGATGAGGTTGTAGAGCAGAGAGAAGGCAAGATTCTCCTTGACAGCACGGAAGGTACGGCGTGAGATCCGGTATGCCTCCTGCAGGCTCTTGGGGCGTTCATCAAGCAGCACGACATCGCTGACACTGATGGCTACATCGGCACCGTTACCCATAGCAATAGCGATGTCGCTGCGTGCCAGTGCGATTGCGTCATTGATACCGTCTCCCGCCATGACGACGATGTGCCCCTCCTGATGAAAACGGTCAATGAGTGCTGCTTTCTCCTGCGGCAGCAGTCTGGCATACACCTCCTCGATGCCGACCACTTGCGCGATCCTTTTCGCACTTGCCTCATGATCGCCGGTGAGCATCACTACGCGGATACCCATCTTTTGGATCGCTTCGATCGCCTCTTTGGCACCTTCACGAAGCCTGTCACTCAGTTCAAAGTAGGCTTTGATCTCTTGGCCCACGGCAAAATAGAAGAGTGTATGTTCGCCTTCATGGTCGATCTTGATGCCGTGTGAGCGCATCAGTGCGGCATTGCCCCCAAGTAGATGTGTCGTTTCACAATATGCTTCAACCCCCTTGGCTTCAATACTTTTGATCTCTGTCAGAGTAGGAGTCGATAGCTTTTCATAGCGAGTCTCGAGATAGCGCTTGATCCCTTGTGAGACAGGGTGATTGGAACTCTCGGTGAGGGCATAGAGCAGGGCAGGATCGAAGTCTGCTTCGACCTGGGCATGGATCACAGAGGGTTTGCCCTCGGTGATGGTACCGGTCTTGTCGAGTGCGAGCAAGTCACTCTTTGCCATCGTCTCAAGGTAGGTTGCTTCTTTAAAGAGGATTCCCCGTTTGGCAGCCAGGGAGATACCCACCAGTGTCGCCATTGGTGTCGCCAGACCCAGTGCACAGGGGCAGGCGATCACGATCACAGAGATGCCGACAATCAATGACCGTTCAAAACTTCCGGTGGCAAGATACCATCCTGCGAAGGTTGCAAGTGCGATCAGCAGGATGGTTGTAGAGAAGTAGCCCGAAACGGTGTTGGCAAGCTGTTCGATACGGGGCTTTTTGGTGATGGACTCTTCAAGCAGTGAGACAATGGAGCTAAGCAGAGAACTCGAGGCATCTTTGGTCGCCTCATAGCGGATCACAGAGTCAAGGCAGATCGAGCCACTACGTATCTCATCACCCTTCTGTCTGAGTATCGGCTCACTTTCCCCGGTGAGCGAACTCTCATCAAACGATGCCTCTCCGCTGACCACTTTGCCGTCGATAACCACCTTTTCACCCGGTTTGAGCTCGATGAGATCACCTTGTGTGACGTTTTCCACACTCACAAGTGCTTTGCTGTTGCCTTTGATGAGCGTCACTTCGGTAGGGGTGGTTCCCATGATGCTATCAAGTGTATCGACAGCTGATTTTTTGCTCAGCACTTCTAGATATTTGCCTACCAGTACAAAGGTGATGATCATCACTACCGAATCGAAATAGACCTCTCCGGTCTTGGTGACCATCGCATAGATGGAGTAGAGATAGGCAGAGAGTGCGCCGGTCGCGACAAGGGTATCCATATTGACAATGCGGTTTTTCCAGCCGTAGTAGGCACCGCGAAAGAAGATCCAGCCTGAGTAGAAGAGCACCGGTGTAGCGAGGATGAACTCGGCAACATTGAGGATATCTTTGAAACGCTGTTCAATACCGCTGAAATAGCCGGCATAGTGTGCGATGGCAAGCCACATGATATTCATCATCCCAAAGACAGCGACGAGGATGCGCATGTAGTAGCTTTTTCTCGTGCTGACAGCTCGCTCCTCCTGCAGTGCAGGATCGTAAGGGTAGGCGTTGTAGCCGATAGAACGGATGGTTTCGATGATCTTGGAGAGTTTGATCTCTTCGGGGTCGAAGAGCACCTTGGCTTTGTTGTTGGTATAGTTGATGGAGGCTTCAAGGATACCGGGTGTTTTGTGGAGCACCTTCTCATTGAGCCAGACACAGGCACTGCAGTGTATCCCCTCGATGATCAGATGGATCTCGTAGAGCCCATCCTCGTGTACTTTGATATATTTGTTTTTGAAGCCCTCCAGATCGAAACGCTCCAGATCATCGTGCTTTTGTGCTGCGGGTTGCAGGGTGGTATCGCCCAGTTTGTCATAGAAACTGCCCAGACCCTCTTCATTGAGGAGATGGTAGACGCCCTGACACCCATTACAGCAAAAATAGAGTGTATGCTCTCCATGGGTTTCGGTGATCATCACATCTTCGGAAAATTTCAGATGACAATGTGTACACGCTACCTCTTTCACTGTTTACCCTTTGGTATAAATCCCAAATCTCGAAATAGAAATTCATGATTTTGCATTATCATCGCATTCGCGGGCTTCGTATAAAATCATCGCCGAACCTACGGGTGCGACTCAAATTTTATACAAACCCCGAAAATACGAGCATAACGCAAATTCAAAGAATCCTATTTCGAGATTTGGGTAAATTGGGCTATTTTATCCAAATAAGGGTAAAATCCCTCTATGAATGATGCACTTTTTTATACATTGCTGTTGGCGGCGGCAGAACTCTTCGAAGGGTATATCCAGAGAGCGCCGACACTACTGGGGGTCTTGCAGAGACTTTATGGTTACTACCGCAAGAGTATATTTCTCTTTTTCCTTGTGCAGCCCGGCTTTTATCTGCTGCTTTTTATCGTGCTTAAAACCGGGGTGTTCAATCTGACGATGATCTTTTTGATCGCGCTGAAGGTCTTCGATATCTTCTACAAGATCGAGCTGATCAAGCAGGTTTTTTTGAGGCGCTCACCCAGCGGTGAACTCGTAGAGATGCTGCAGTGGCAGCTCCCCTCCTGGTTCTTTCTGCTCGGTGCACTTCTCTATCCGCCGATGCTCTACTATGCACTTGGCTGAGTTTGACATTTCAGCCAAAAAGGATTATAATAGCGGCACTACACGATAGTTGATAGCTACTACCGTATATCTACATTACCAAATTTCATACCCAGATTAAGAGGAATTATGAGCGACAACAAAAAATCTTCCAATGGCAACAGTGCCAACAAAAAGAATAGGACCCACGTACCCGTACAAGGCTACAAGATCGAAGATCTTCAGCAAAAACCGCTTGAAGAACTTGTGACGATCGCCAAAGAGGTGGGGGTAGAGAACCCCAACGAGTTTCAAAGACGCGACCTGATCTTCGAGATCCTCAAATCGCAGGTTTCGCAGGGCGGATTTATCCTCTATACAGGGATTTTGGAGATCATGCCTGACGGTTACGGCTTTTTGCGTTCGATCGACGGCAACTTTGCGAACTCCAGCAACGATACCTATGTAAGCTCGACACAGATCAAGCGTTTTGCACTGCGTAACGGAGATATTGTCACCGGACAGGTACGACCTCCCAAAGATCAGGAGAAGTACTATGCGCTGCTCAAGATCGAAGCGATCAACTATCTCGCTCCTGAAAAATCCAAGCAGCGTCCGCTCTTTGACAACCTCACACCGCTCTATCCAAATGAAAAGCTCAAACTCGAATATGATCCAATGAAGATGACGGGACGTGTGATCGACCTCTTTACCCCTATCGGAAAGGGGCAGAGGGCACTGGTAGTTGCACCGCCTCGTACCGGTAAGACAGAGCTGCTCAAGGAGATCGCTCACGGTATTACCCACAACAATCCGGATGCTTCTTTGATGGTACTGCTGGTTGATGAGAGACCCGAAGAGGTAACCGATATGCAGCGTTCGGTCAAAGGGGAGGTTTATGCCTCTACATTTGACCTGCCGGCACAAAACCATGTCCGTACAGCCGAGATGGTGATTGAACGTGCGAAAAGACGTGTGGAGATGGGCAAAGATGTGATCATCCTGCTTGACTCTATTACCCGTCTTGCACGTGCTTACAATACAGTTACCCCAAGCTCTGGCAAGGTACTCTCCGGTGGTGTCGATGCCAATGCACTGCATAAACCGAAACGTTTCTTCGGTGCAGCGAGAAACATAGAGAACGGCGGCTCTTTGACCATCATCGCTACCGCTCTGATCGATACAGGTTCACGTATGGATGAGGTAATCTTTGAAGAGTTCAAAGGGACAGGAAACGCGGAAGTGGTACTCAGCCGTCATGTGGCAGAGCGCCGTATCTACCCTGCGATCGATGTCACCAAGTCCGGTACCCGTAAAGAGGAGCTGCTTACCGATCCTGAAACCCTGCAAAAAGTCTGGGCACTGCGTAACGCGATGCAGAATATGGAGGAGGTCGAAGGACTCAAGTTCCTCTTCTCCAAAATGCTCAAAACCAAGAGCAATGAAGAGTTTCTTTCTATGATGAATGAAGGCGCGTGATAAAAGCAGATGCTTTTATCAGGTGAGAAGATCTTATGAAAGTAGGCGTTTTTGACTCCGGTTTGGGCGGTCTGACTGTGGTTCAGGCGATGAGAGGGCTCATCAAGGGTGCCGAGATACACTATATCGCCGATACCAAGCATGCTCCCTACGGTGACAAGAGCCACGAGGAGATCCTCCAGTATACACTTGATATCACAGAATATTTTATCAAGAGACACAATATTGATGCCCTGGTGGTGGCGTGCAACACTGCAACTACTGCCGCTATCAAAACCCTTCGCGAACGTTATCCACAGCTTATCATTGTCGGTACGGAGCCTGGTGTCAAGCCTGCCATTGAAGCTACCCAAAGTGGTAAAGTCGGTATCTTGGCAACACCTGCAACACTCAAGAGTGAGAAGTATCAGCAGCTTGTAGATACGCTGGCATCCGGCAGTGAGATCACACTCTATGAGCAGGCTTGTCCGGGGCTTGTCGAACAGATAGAGCAGGATCTTGTAGATACAGAAGAGACACGCGGGATGCTTGAGGGCTGGCTCTGTGGGATGAGAGAGACCGGAGTCGATACGATCGTGCTCGGCTGTACCCACTACCCTTTGGCTGCAGAGAGGATCTCGGAACTGATGAACCATAGGGTCTCACTGATCCATACGGGAGAAGCGATCGCCAAACGGCTGCTTGGCTTGGCACAAAAGCAGGGACACTGCAACAACGGCTCGCTCTCACTCTCGCTCTATACTACAGGCAGCATCAATAAAAAGGCTGTTTCAAAAATGCTCGGTGAGAGCGTTCCTATCCAAAAAATTGACCGATTTTGACTTTTTTTGACATTATTTGATTAGACTTGAAGAGACTATCTAAATAGTATTATAGACAAAAACTATTCTTTAGTATAAATTGTCTAAATGTCTATTCTTTTATCTTTGGTATGATAGAATAGATCAATACAGTTATATTGTATTGAAAAAGCCAAACTCATCGTGAGGTGAGGACGGAAAGTTATGGGACTGTTTTGATGTGTTGATCCTCGTTATTTATTCACGGGGACAGACAGTTCGCCAGACCGCCAATAGAAGTATAAGTGTTACTCCAAACCAAGAGCAAACCTTAGACTTACTATTACATAAGCAGTGCGTCAGCCTGCAGCCACTTTTTAGTAAGGAACAATAATAATGAAAAAAAGAGCAATCTATGTTGCCTTTGCTTCTGTTGCGGTGATTAGTCTCACTGCAGAAGAGGTAGGGATTACAAAAGATATACCGTCAGTAACGATTGAAGCAAATGGAAAATCCTATACCATAGAGAGGGAAAAACGACCGGATGCCTATCTGACCAATACGTTTGCGTTGACATCCAGACCCTCTCCGCCTTTTTTTGTACAGCCGTTCAAGGTATCTGACAAGGTGGAGACTTACGGGGAGTTGGAGTTGCTTGATTTTATCAAGCATAAGCGAGGACTCTTTATCGATGCGCGTCTGCCGAAGTGGTATGAAAAGTCAGCGATACCCGGTGCGGTCAATATTCCTTTCAAAATCTTTCTGAAAGACTCTCCGGAGCGGGACAAAGTACTCAAACGTCTGGGAGTGACCTACGATAAAAAAGGGCATTATGATTTCAGCGGTGCGAAGACGATTCTGCTCTACTGCAACGGTGCATGGTGTGGTCAGTCTCCTACAGCGATACGCGCTTTGATGAAACTGGGCTACCCTGAAGAGAAGATGAAATATTACAGAGGCGGCATGCAGGCGTGGCAACTGCTTGGATTGACGACCATTGTACCGGGAAAGGATGAAAAATGAAAATAGTAATTAGCATGCTCACCCTTATCGCTGCACTCTATGCAGGACAGTATGACAAGGTCAAGATCACGCCGCTTATCTCCTACGTCTATGTCTATCACAAAGGCAAAGCGGTCAAGGTACACCGTATACAGGATACAAAGAACAAGTTGACCGGAGAGTATGCCAAAACATACCGTCCGGGAAAATATATTCAGCCTATCAAAATCGATGATAAGATTGAAACGATCGGTGAAGATGAGGTGATCGACTTCATGCGAAACAAGGTCAACAAGAAAAAGGGATTGATCCTGGATGTCCGAGATAGGAAAGCGTATGCAAAAGAGGCAATACCTTCTGCTGTCAATATCCCTTCCAAGGTGGCGGATCATCAGGCGGCAATGGCGAAGATCTTCCGCTCCTTGGGAATGAAAAAGAAGCCTGATGGCAGCTGGGATGCTTCACATGCAATGGACCTTGTAGTCTATTGTGACGGCTTATGGTGCAAAAAGTCATCAGACTTTATCAAAAAGCTCGTGGCACTCGGATACCCTGCCGAAAAGATAAAATATTATCGAGGCGGATTCCAAATGTGGAAGATCCTCGGGTTTACTACGGTCAAAAATTAAAGGATAGAAAAGATGAAAAACAAACTTGAAGGTGTAGCCGTTTTGCTGGTTTTGCTGTTGAGCCTATTGATCATTGGACTGATCGTCCAATACAATATGATAGAGGAGGATCAAAAGCGTGTCGATATCTCAAAATTTGTCTCTCAGCAGCCGACAAAAAGTAAAGAGAGTGTCAACGACTATCTTGACAAAATGGAACACTATGAGGATAAAGATGTCAAAACTGATCCGGCAAATGCCAATGAAGCCAATGAGGTCAATGTAGAAACGACCAAGATAGAACTAAAAAATGATGATATTGTCAACGATATCAGTGCCGCGGTAGATGCGGCGATGGGTGGGGAGTAGGCTGGTTGACGCTAAGCGGCCTGGTACTTAGAGGCCGATCGCCTCTCGTACCTGCTCCATCTTTTTCTGTGCGATCCCTCTTGCCTTCGCTGCACCGTGTGCAAGAATATCGTGTACTTCGTCCATATGGTTGAGGTAATATGCGCGTTTCTCTCTCGCCTCTTCAAGCTCTTCCCAGATAAGCTCTTTGAGATACTTCTTGAAATGACCGTATCCCTCTTTGCCGCTCTTGTAGCGTGCCTGCAGCTCTTTTTTGCCTTCTTCATCCAAGAAAAGTGCAGCAAGGTTGTAGATGTGGCACCCTTCCCACTCCAACGGTTCTCCAAGCGGTGTGGAGGATGAGATGATCTTGTTACAGCGTTTCTGCAGTGCTTTTTCACTTTCCATAAAAAGATCAATGGCATTGCCGTAACTCTTGCTCATCTTCTGTCCGTCGATACCGGGGATCGTCGCTACCTCTTCTTGTACCATGTGTTCAGGCAGGATAAAGAGCTCCCCATATTCGTTGTTGAACTTGGTGGCGATATCTCGTGTCATCTCCACATGCTGGATCTGGTCTTTGCCTACAGGAACCTTCTGTGTGTCATAGAGCAGGATATCTGCTGCCATCAGCACAGGATAGGAGAAGAGCGCATGATTGGCGGCGATCCCTTTGGCAACTTTGTCTTTGTAGGAGTGGGCACGTTCGAGCAGCCCCATCGGGGTAAACTTGGAGAGTATCCAGTAGAGTTCCAAGACTTCAGGTACATCGCTCTGTACCCAGAAGGTCGTCTTTTGGGGGTCGATACCGACAGAGAGATAGTCAACTGCTGCATCAATAGTATACTGCTTGAGTGTTTCGGCATCTTTGGAGGTGGTCAGAGAGTGGTAGTTGGCGATAAAGGTAAAGAGCTCATGCTCCTCCTGCAGCTCTACCATCGGTTTCATCGCACCGAAATAGTTGCCGATATGAAGTTTGCCTGAAGCCTGTATTCCTGTAAGTACACGCATGATCTCTCCTGCTATAATTTGTGCAATTATAGCAGGAGAATTAGGAATTAGGAATTAGAAATTAGAAATCGGTGTGATTTTTTACTTCCATTCTTCCTCTTCATCGACGCGCTGCCCTCTTTTTCGTGCGACGATATCCAGCGGCACTCCCTCAAAGTCAAACTTGCTTCGCAGATAGTTTGCCAGATAGCGCTTGTAACTGAAATGCAGACCATCGGGACGGTTGGTGATCAGAGCGATCTTTGGCGGTTTGGTCTCATACTGTGTAGCAAACTTGATCTTGACCACCGCACCGTTATGTGATGGGACGTGGTGACGGCCGATCGCTTCTCGTATCACGTCGTTGAGCTTGGAGGTAGGGATACGCTGCTTGTAGCGCTCATAGATCGCGGTGATCTGATCGAGGATCTTGTTGACACGCAGTCCTGTCTTGGCGGAGATGGTAATCAGCGGTGCATAGTGGAGGAACTTGAGCTCGTCACGGATATCATCAACCATCTCTTCGTAGGTCTTCTCCTCTTTGATGTCCCATTTGTTTACGACGATGAGTGCACCGAGTCGGTACTTCTCTATCAGCCCGGCGATACGCTCATCGAGTTCGAGTACCCCCTCGGTGGCATCGATCATCAGCAGGGCGATGTCGGCTTTTTCAAGCATCGCTTCGGTACGTCCGAGCGCATACTTTTCGATGCCGACGATCTTCCCGCGTCTTCTGATCCCGGCAGTATCCACAAAGGTGATCTTGTAGCCGTTATGTTCGATCTCTTCATCGATCGGATCGATCGTTGTGCCCGCGACATCTGAGACGACAGAGCGCTCTTCTCCAAGCAGTGCATTGAGCAGAGAGCTTTTACCTGTGTTTACACGTCCGATGATGGCGACTTTGATCTCTTTGTCCTCTTCCTCTTCGGTCATGTTGATATCCTGGGCATACTCTCCGAAGGGATCAGGCTCTTCGTCAGATTCCAGTTCGAGTGCTTCAGGCTCTTCTCTTGGGGGGATATACGCTTCAAGCCATTGGTAGAAGTCGTTGAAGTAGCGGTTGTGGCTCACTGACATCGGGAATGTCACATCGGCACCAAACTCGAGAAACTCCCAGTAGCGCTCCTCCTCCTTGTCATTATCGATCTTGTTGACGACCAGGGCGAGAGGTTTGCCAAGCTGCTGGAGATCGTAGAAGAGTTTTTTGTCCTCCTCACTGGGGATACTCTTGCCGTCGACCATATAGATGATGACATCGGCTTCCTTGGCAGCCTTGAGAGAAAACTCCGCCACCTTCGAGAAGAGATCGGAGGAGTAGTCGATCCCGCCGGTATCGAGTACCTCGAAGTCCCGGTTGCCCGAGATCGTCACGATACGCTTCTTGACATCACGGGTCGTTCCGCTCATATCCGAAGTGATCGCATCGCGTTGTCGTGCCAGCCGGTTAAAAAGGGAACTTTTGCCCACATTGGGGCGTCCGAGTATGGCGACTTTTTTGAGTTCTTGTTGCTCAGTTTGTGATTGTTCTTGCATGATAATTGTTTCTTTCTTGATAGTTGACGGTATTATAGCATAGTTTGGGGTCTGACCCCCCATCGAAATTGACCTCAGATGATTTGTTGCGAAGCAACCTACTCCCTACTCCCTACATACTTGGCATAGACTCCACATAGATGCTGCGGCTTGGGAATGCAAAGGAGCTGCCGTTTGCTTCTACAATCTGCATGATCTTGATATTGATATCTTCGCGGATAGCGAGGTAGCGCTCCCAGTTGGCGGTAGCGGTGAAGGTGTAGATGAAGATATCCAGAGAGGAGTCACCAAAATTGTCGAAGTTGACCAGTATCGTCTCTTTTTGGGAGATGCCTTCGTGATTTTGGAGCATGCTTTTGATCTCGGAGACGATAGCGGCTATTTGAGCCTCAGAAGTACCGTATACCAGCCCGATATGCATTTTGATGCGGCGTACACCTCTTCTTGAGTAGTTCTCTATAGGGGCGTTGGCGACGATGGAGTTGGGGACAGTGATGAGTGATTTATCAAAGGAGCGTATCTTGGTCGTACGCATCCCTACATCCTCTACCACACCCTCGACACCGTCTACCTTGATCCACTCTCCGATACGGATCGATTTGTCCGCGAGGATCGCAAAGGAGCCAAAGAGGTTCGCTGCTGTATCCTTGGCGGCAAGGGCAAATGCCAGACCCCCAAGCCCTAGAGAGGCGATGAGTGCAGTGACATTGATCCCCCAGACCTGCAGCATGGCAGCCAGTCCGATACCGCCGATAAATATCTTGACCATTTTGAGGATGAAGTTACCCATCTCTTTGGCAAGGTCAGGGTTGAACTTGGCGGTTGCATGATGGAAAACGCCGCGCAGCGCATCGGCGATGGCGATGATCGCCCAGAAGATATCGAAGATGATCAGGGTATTGAGCATCTTTTTGATCGTCTCTGTCTCTTTGAAGATCAGCAGGAAAAAGAGATGCAGCCCTATCACGACAAAGGCAAAACTTACCGGTCCTTTGAGCGCAGAGATGATCCTGTCATCATAGTAGGTCGCAGTATGTTTGGCAAGCTTTTGGAGAGTCTCCATTACAATATAGGTAAAAAATCTGCGTAGCATCAAAAAGAGCAGCAAAATAGTCACTGCTGCCATCAGGTTGGCAAGTGGAATCCCCCAAAGGCTCTCGGAGAGAAATGGAAAGCGCTCATAGGCAGGAGCAAGGAGACTCTGGACAGTATGGTCGAGGTTCATATCGAGACCGTCGATGACATTGATGGTTTTGGTTATGGTAATATTTGCATCCGAGTGGGGCATATTTTCTCTTTTGACACGATTTATTCACATAATTATAGTAGAATTTGGTTCAATTCAACTATAAGGCTCATTTAGATGTCACATAAATTTTTTATTTCCAGTATTTTTATCACACTGTGCTCTCTTTTTCTCTATGCTGAAAGTATTCATGTAAACTACAAGGGTACATTTGGGGTATTTGGAAAAGTAGGAACGATATACAATACCATTGACCGCAATGCGACAGACTATCAGATAGAAACCAAAGTGAAACTTGCAGGTGTGGCAAAAATACTTCTAGGAGGTCAAAAAGAGCATTATATATCAAAAGGACATTTGGAAAAGGGTATGATGGTGAGTGACTATTATGTGATGACTACTATCAAAAAACACAAAAAAGTAATGAAAGAATATTATATAGATCATATTAAGAAAAAAACCTACAAAAGATATCGTAAATGGAAGCATGGAAAGCTGGTCAAAGAGGAGAAAAAAGATCTTGGGTTTTATGCAAAAGATGATCTATTGACCCTTTATTTCAATATGGACAAATATGTACGCATGCACACCAAAGGCTCTGTTTTTACTGTTAAAGCGGTCGGACTTGAAAAGCAAAAAGGGATTGTTAGGATCACTATACCATCACAAAAAGCTGAATATTTATATCAGAAATATCTAGGAAGCAATGCTGTATGGTATGCCAAAGCCTTGATTGTTCAAGAGAATTTTCGCAAGAAAAAAGGGGATATAATGTTGGCGGGCAGCCAAGATGGCTTCATCCAGAAAGCAGTGATCAAAGATATACTCATGTATGGTGATGCAAAATTGATACGCATAAAATAAGATGGCAAGAGGAGTTTTTTTGAAATATCAAAACAAAATGACCCTGACAACCAAAGTCCTCATCGGTATGGGACTGGGTATCATCGTAGGATTGACGATCAACCTGCTGGGACTCAATGCCCCCGGAAGCTTCACGAACGTATATGTGGTCAATGGCTTTTTTCATATCATAGGCAAGATGTTTGTGACTGCACTGAAGATGCTTGTCGTACCGCTGGTTTTTTTCTCTCTGATCACAGGTGTGCTTGGGATCGGGGATATCCGCTCACTGGGTAAAGTAGGTGGAAAATCCTTTGCACTCTATATGCTCACAACGGCGATAGCGATCGCTGTGGGCATCTCTATCGCAGCGGCTCTTGGGGTAGGCGAAGGGGTGCATATGTCAACGGATCTCTCTTTTACTGCCAAAGAGGCACCGCCGCTCTCTCAGGTACTTATCGAGATTATTCCTTCCAATATCATTCATGCGATGAGTGAAGGGAAGATGCTTCAGATTATCTTCTTTTCTATTTTGACAGGGATCTCGATCCTCATGGTAGGAAAAAAGGCTGAACCGCTGGTAGAGCTGATCGAGATCGCCAATGAAGTGATGATGAAGATGGTCAATATCGTTATGGCGGTAGCACCATACGCTGTCTTTGCCCTGCTTGCCAAAGCGATCGCAAATCTCGGACTCGGACTGCTTGCAGATCTTGCAGGATATGTTGTCGTTCTGATCGCAGCATTGATGATCCATCTTTTCATTACGCTGATGAGTATCCTCAAGCTCTTTACCGGTTTGAGCATCCCCATGTTCCTTAAAAAGATGAGAGAGGTACAGATCTTTGCATTCTCAACTTCAAGCTCCAACGCTACGATCCCGGTTACACTAAGAGCAGTGACCGACAAACTGGGTGTAGATATCTCGGTAGCCTCCTTTACCGTGCCTTTTGGGGCAACGATCAATATGGACGGTACTGCTATCATGCAGGGGGTTGCGACTGTCTTTATCGCCAACGCCTATGGGGTTGACCTGGGGATGGCAGGGTACCTGACGGTGATCATGATGTCTGTATTGGCATCGATCGGTACGGCAGGTGTGCCGGGCGTAGGACTGATCATGCTTTCGATGGTCTTTACGCAAGTCGGTTTGCCTGTAGAGGGTATCGGACTGATCCTTGGGGTAGACAGACTGCTTGATATGATCCGTACAGCGGTCAATGTCACCGGAGATGCTGCTGTTTCTGTCATCGTTGCCAAGAGCGAGAAGAAGCTCGATATTGCAACCTACAATGATCCTGATGCAGGTGTGATTACAGAGGATGATTTGGATATCCCTGATGAGGTAGAAAGAGAGTTTGCCCAAGTCGTACATGAAATCAAAGAGGAAGAATAGGACAGCATGCAAAGTGTAACATTTGACAATCGCAGGGTTGTTCCCTCTAAAGTAGTTTGTGTGGGGCGAAACTATGTTGAACATATCAAAGAGCTCAACAACGAAACCCCGGATACTATGGTGCTTTTCAACAAACCAAACTCTGCTATTACGGATGAACTCAGGTATATTCAGGATGATTGCCGTTTTGAGGGGGAGATATGTTTCTTGATCGAAGCACAGAAGATCGCAGGGCTTGGATTCGGGCTTGATCTGACCAAGGCTGACACCCAAAACAAGATGAAAGCCAAAGGCTTGCCATGGGAGCGTGCCAAGGCATTTGACGGCTCGGCGGTATTGAGCCGATTTGTACGTTTTGACGGGGATATCACAACCCTCGAGATGCGGCTCTATCTCAATGACAAGCTCCAACAGCATGCCACCTATGATCTGATGATCTATAAACCTGATAAGATTCTCAGTGAGATCTTGTCGTTTATGTCACTTGAAGATGGCGATATCATCATGAGCGGTACACCCAAAGGAGTGACCGTTTACCAAAAGGGTGATCAGCTCAAAGCTGAGATCTATCTCGATGGCGATCTTGTGCTGGATGAGACATTTATTGCCCGGTAGTCTTTGGTATATCTTCGCTTTGGGCATGCAGTACAAAATCGATCACTTTCCTCTCTGACATTTCGCACGGTTTGAGCGTGCCGCCTTTGAGAGTGGGGTAGTAGTTGCCACTGACGATATCGTTGCTGCCGAGTGCTTTGGCATAGAGCTTGAGTACTTTTCCGTTAAGTAGTATCTCTTTGCGCAGCAGGTAGCGCCTCTCTTTATAGCGGACATAGGAAGCACCATCGGGCAGGGCAAGGAGTTTGGAGTAAAAGGGTGTCTCGTTCATAAGATGTATTCTATCCAAATATGCTACACTTCCACGAACAAAATTAGAAATGAAGTCCTCTGAAAATCCACCGGTTTCACCCGATAGCTCTGGCAATCGCGAACGACAAGCGCCCGTTACACGGGTGGAGCGCTCTTTTGTCGCCATCGGGTGAAACCTATTTTGGGTATTCATTAGAGATTTGGCTGAAAATGGAAAAATGAAACAAGTTATCAAAAATCTCGATCGCGGTATTGTGTTGATGCTGCTTGCATCATTGACCTTTGCGGTGATGGGTGGTTTTGCCAAGATACTTACCCAGCAGCTTCCTGCACTCGAAGTGACCTTTTTTCGCAATATCTTTGGTGTAGTGATCATCGCACTGGCTATCTGGAAAGTGCCTCTTAAGCAAGAGGGCGGCAAACCGCTGCTGCTTTTTTTCCGTGGTGCGATGGGCTTTTTGGCACTGCTTGCATACTTCTATATCATGGGCAAGATCCCGCTTGGTGAAGCGATCACCTACAACAAAACCTCGCCGCTCTTTGTCGCATTCTTCGCCTGGCTCTTTTTGCATGAGAGGCTGCACTGGAGTGCTATTATTGCATTGATTTTGGGCTTTACAGGCATTGTACTCATTGCGCAGCCCGAAAATGGCGGATTTGACAAATACGACATACTCGGTATCTTCTCAGGCATCGGTGCGGCACTTGCCTATACTTCCATTAGGGAGCTTCGCAAATATTACGATACCCGTGCCATTGTCATGAGCTTTATGCTGGTCGGTACACTCGGACCGCTTGGGTTGATGCTCATAGGAAGTGTGGTCAAGGTAAGTGAGGAGTGGGACTGGATCATTGCGCCTTTTGTGATGCCCCATGGCTGGCAGTGGCTCTTTATCGTGATGGTGGGTCTGAGTGCGACTATTTCTCAGCTGCTGATGACCAAAGCCTATGAGCTGACCAAAGCGGGGATCGTAGGGACGATCAGCTATACCAATATCGTTTTTGGTATGCTCATCGGGATCGCCTTGGGAGACCCGATACCTGGATTTTGGACAATTTTGGGTATAATCTTGGTAATACTCTCAGGGCTCATCGTAGCGCTGATCAAAGAGAAGATCTAAAGGATAGAGATGATACTGATAGCAGGCCCATGTGTATTGGAGAGCCGTGACAATGTCATGCGTATTGCCGAGTCACTGGGAAAATACCATGATGACTGTACCAAAGATTTTTATTTTAAAGCGAGTTTTGACAAAGCCAACCGTACCAGCCTTGACAGTTTTAGAGGTCCCGGTCTGGATGAGGGGCTCAAGATGCTGCAGGAGGTCAAGGATCAGTTCGGCTACAAGATACTGACCGATGTACACGACTATACCCAGCCCGCAGCGGCTGCTGAGGTAGCCGACGTGCTGCAGATCCCTGCCTTTCTCTCGCGTCAGACCGATCTGCTTGTCGCAGCAGCCAAGACACCCGCTACGGTCAATATCAAAAAAGGGCAGTTTCTTGCCCCTGCTGCTATGGAGCACTCGGTGGACAAAGTGCTCAAAACACGCGGTTTTGACGGTGAGGTAAGTTATGAAAATGCCAAAAAATACAACGTGTGGCTCACAGAGCGCGGATCGAGCTTTGGATATGGCAATCTCGTGGTCGATATGCGAGGACTGGTCACGATGCGCAACTTCGCTCCGGTGATCTTCGATGCGACGCACTCTGTACAGATGCCGGCAAGTGGCGGTGCGAGCAGCGGAGGAGACAGCAGTTTTGTACCCTATCTCTCCCGTGCGGCGGCAGCAGTAGGTGTGGACGGCTTCTTTTTCGAGACCCATTTCGATCCGGGTATTGCACTGAGTGACGGTCCCAATATGATCGAATTGGATAAACTCGATACACTTATTGAACAGATCGATGCGATCCGAAGTATCGTAGAATAATAAATCAAGTAGGGTGTTGTGCCCTCACAACACCAACGAAGCAAAGGATAGAAATGAAAATCATAGAAGGCAATCTTCAAGTTGACAAGAGTAAAAAAGTAGCGATCATCAATGCACGCTTCAACCACTTCATCACAGACAGACTGGTAGAGGGTGCGAAAGATGCCTATGCCAGACACGGTGGAGACACGGAGGATCTCGATCTTATCCTTGTCCCCGGTGCATTTGAGATACCGTTTGCACTCGACAAAGCACTCGCTTCTGGCAAATATGATGCCGTCTGTTGTTTGGGCGCAGTGATCAGAGGGGCGACTCCACACTTTGACTATGTATCAGCAGAGGCGACCAAAGGGGTGGCGAATATGGCACTCAAACACGGCAAAGCAGTGACATTCGGTGTCCTGACTGTCGACAGTATTGAGCAGGCGATCGAGCGTGCCGGTACCAAAGCGGGCAACAAGGGTGCAGAGGCGATGGTCGGATTGATCGAACTGATGAATCTCTACGGAGAGATGAACTAATGGCAACGCGACAACTATCAAAGGACGCTTTTTTGGCAAAGCCAAACAAAGCTACGCTGACGCTATGTCAACTTCAGCAGTTGGCTCATGCGACTGGTCGCATTACAAACACATTGGGAAAGGCAGCTTAAATGGCAACGCGACACCAAGCACGGACAGCGGTTGTGGGACTGCTCTACGCCTATGATCTGGGCAACGACAAGATCGCAGATTTTGCAGATGAGATCCTCGAAGAGGACAAGATACGAAACAAACAGCGAGAGTTCTCGCATACATTGTTCAAAGGGACGATCGAAAATCTCGACACACTTGACAGGGAGATAGAGAAGCATTTGACCGATTGGGACTATGATAGTATCGGCAAGGTAGAAAAGGCGATTTTACGCCTTGGTGCCTATGAGATATTGGTTGCCAATACCGACCGTGCCATCATTATTAACGAAGCGGTAGAACTCGCCAAAAAACTTGCAGATGACAAATCTCCAAAGTTTATCAACGGCGTTTTGGATGCGATCGGCAAATAGAAGGTAGAGGGTAGCAAGTAGCAGGTAAAAAAGGATAGATTATGACAGCAGCGATGAATAAACGAATGACGATAGATGAAGCGGTAGAGCTTATCGAAAAGGGTGATCTCAAGACACTGGGTAAGATGGCACTGGCAAAAAAACGCGAGCTGCACCCCAAAAAGGTCACTACCTTTGTCGTAGACAGAAACATCAACTACACCAATATTTGCTGGGTGGACTGTAAATTTTGTGCCTTCTATACCCATGAGAAAAAAGAGGATGCCTATATCCTCTCCTTTGATGAGATAGATCAGAAGATCGAAGAGCTGCTGGCTATCGGCGGTACGCAGATACTCTTTCAGGGTGGGGTACACCCCAAGCTGGAGATTGAGTGGTACGAAGATCTTGTCGAGCATATTCATCAGAAGTACCCTCAGGTGACCATTCATGGATTCTCGGCGATCGAGATAGACTATATCGCGCGCCGTTCTAATATCTCTATCCCCGAAGTACTCGCACGCCTCAAAGCCAAGGGACTCAGCTCCATCCCCGGTGCGGGTGCGGAGATACTCAGTGACCGTGTACGGGATATCATCGCACCCAAGAAGCTGGACAAAGATACCTGGCTGGAGGTGCACCGTGAGGCACACAAGCTTGGCATCAAGTCCACAGCGACGATGATGTACGGTACCGTAGAGACGACACGCGAGATTGTCGAACACTGGGACTACATACGCCAGCTTCAGGATGAGACGGGCGGCTTTAGAGCCTTTATCATGTGGAGCTACCAAAGCGACAACACACAGCTCAAGCGTGAACTGCCCACCATCACCAAAACCACATCCAACCAGTATCTGCGCTACCTTGCTGTAGCACGCCTCTTTTTGGATAACGTCCCCAATATTCAAAGCTCCTGGGTCACACAGGGCAGCTATATCGGTCAAATGGCACTACTTTTTGGCGCAAACGATCTGGGCTCAACCATGATGGAAGAGAATGTCGTCTCCGCCGCAGGCGCAAAGAACCAGATGAATCAGGAAGAGATGATCCGCCTGATCAAAGATGTGGGGGAGAATCCTGCCAAGCGTAATACGGCATACGAAATACTTGAGTATTTCGAGTGAGGAATGAGGAATGAGGAATGAGGAATTAGGGTATGCTTTTTTTCAAAAAGCTTTAATACCAATAGAGGCATTGCGGAGCAATGCAAACCGACACTATTCACTATTCACTATTCACTATTCACTTAAAAAAATAATCCCCATGATTTTTTTACTACAAGGACTTTTAATGGCAGCAAGCCTCAATGAGATAACACTGAAAGATACCAAAATACCTGTCATTTATGAGGAGGGGAAGTATATCCCTATCGTTACACTGCAGTTGGTCTTTACCAATGCAGGGCACCTTGCCAATACCAAGGACGCTCTGGCAGATATGAGTGCCAAGCTTCTGAATGAAGGGACGAAAAAAGAGGGTGCCGTCGGTTTTGCCCAGAAGCTTGATGCTCATGCGGTGGATCTGAGTGCCAATGTCGGCAGGGAGACCTTTGTGATAGAACTCTCTGCACTCAAGAGCGAATTTGACTATGCGATCGCACGCCTTAAAGAGCTGCTACAAGACCCCAACTATACCAAGGAGGCACTCGATCAGGTCAAGCGTCAGAAGCTTGGATGGCTCAAGCAGAAAGAGAGTGACTTCGATTATCTTGCAGCGACCAAACTGCGAGAAATCCTCTTCAAAGGACACCCGCTTGGACGTCCCTATGACGGTACGATAGAGAGTGTAGAGGCGATGAAGCTGGAAGATATCGAGGGGTTTATCCGAAGCCATCTGGGATACAACAATGCTATCGGAGTGATCGGCGGAGATATCAGCGAAAAAGAGGCGGAGCGTTATATTGCCGAAGTGCTGGCACTACTGCCCAAGGTTGAGACCAAACCCGTACCTCCGACACGTGCATCGGACAAAAAGGAGAAGGTGCTCATCTCCAAGGATACGCAGCAGGCGTATATCTATTTTGGTGCACCTTTTGACTACTCCTACAAAGCCAAAGACCAGTACAAAGCGAAGATCGCGGAGTATCTGCTCGGCGGTGCCGGATTTGGCAGCCGGATGATGGAGGAGATCCGTGTCAAGCGGGGATTGACATACGGTGTCTATGCCTCACTGCGGCGTACCAAGCCGGCTTCCTATATGAGCGGCTATATGCAGACCAAGCTCAGCACGCAAGATGAAGCACTCAAGATCATCCAGCAGGTCATCAGTGATTTTGTCGAACACGGGATCACACAAAAAGAGCTTGATGCTGCCAAAGAGTTCCTTGTAGGCAGTGAACCCCTGCGCATGGAGACCCTCTCTCAGCGCCTCAGCCGTGCGTTTAACGAATACTACTATGAGCGCGGACTGGGATTTAGCAAAGCGCAGCTCGAGAAAATAGAGTCTGTCACCCTCAAAGAGATGAATGACTTTATCACCTCCCATAAAGAGCTTGCCGATATCAGCTACAGTATTGTGACAAAAGAGAGTAAGCAGTAAATATGACAATCTGACATATTTTCTTTGGCTTTCGCAGAAGCTTTGTTATAATCTTCTAAATAAAGGGCACCTCTAATAGCCCCATTATGAGCGTATGGGGTTATTTAGAGGAGCCCTAAAGTGGGAGCATATCGTGGAAGAGGCAAAGCAGCTGTTCAAAAAACTCAAGATCTACTCTCTGCTCGATCTTGCCCTGATCATTCCTCACAGTTACAACGATACCACACTTTCAAGCAGCCTGGAGATAGGCAAGAGTGCCACACTTGAAGCCAAGGTGATCGACAGCACGGTACGCAACGGCAAACTGCGTGTGACCTTCGAACTGCCCGCTTTCAACCGCAGACGCCTCTCCTCCCTCTTTTTCCGTACGACACCCTACCACTATAAGCTATTTGAAGTCGGTTCGCACCACTATATACAGGGCAGACTGGAGGAGTACAACGGCTACCTGCAGATGCCCCAGCCCAGATCTGTCAAAGAGATAGGCAAGATCACCCCTAAATACAAAACAGTGCTCAAAGAGAGCGAGATACGCAGCCTTATAGAGCTCTATGTGACAGAAAAGGCTCTTTTTGACGAGGGGCTGGATTCCAAAGAGGTGGCGACACTGATGCGGCTTCACTTTCCCAAAAGCATCGATGAGGTCTATGATGGGGGCGCGCTAAAACCGGAGATCATAGCGGTGCTCAAGTTTGTCGAGGCGTTTAACCACCTCAAAAAACTTCGCGGCAAGCGGGTCGACTTTCCTGCACTGGCTGCCCTGCATGGTGACTTGACACCTTTTCTTGAGAAGCTTCCCTTTAGGCTCACAGATGAGCAGCAGCAGGTGATTGAGGAGATACGTCGTGATCTCTCTACCGATGAAAAAGCAGCCAAGCGGATGGTCGTAGGGGATGTAGGCTCAGGCAAGACGATGGTGATCCTGGCATCTGTGATGATGGCATTGCCGCATAAAACGATACTGATGGCACCTACATCACTGCTTGCCAGACAGCTCTATGAAGAGGCGTGCAAACATCTGCCCGAGAGTATCAGGATCGCGCTGGTGATGCAGGGCAAAGAGGAAGGTGATTACCGGGATGCTGATTTTATCATCGGTACCCATGCCTTGCTCTACAAAGAGCATCTCCCACAGGCGGCTCTGGTGATGGTGGATGAGCAGCATCGCTTCGGGACGGCACAGCGTGCTGCTTTGGAAGCATTGGTTTCGTCAAAGTCATTACCGAGGGAGTCAGGTGACAACGATTCATCTGCCAAGGCAGACAAATCATTATCACCAGACCCCTCTTCTCTTGAAGGGAGTCAGGTGATTCATGATTCATTGCAAACGCAACAAATCACAAATCAGCAGACCCCTGAGAAGCAGCCCCCTCAGAAGGGAGAGCGCAGACCTCACTATATCCAGTTCTCTGCAACACCCATTCCCCGTACGCAGGCGATGATGGAGAGTGAACTGCTCGATGTGAGTCTCATTACTACCACCCCTTTTGAGCGTGAGGTCGAGACACGCGTGATCGGCAAGCAGGATTTTCCGGCACTACTGGAGCATATCAAAGATGAGATCGCCAAGCAGCATCAGGTACTCATCATCTATCCGCTGGTAGAGGAGAGCAGTGAGGTACCCTATCAGTCCCTTGAGGAGGGCAGAGGCTTTTGGGAAGAGCGTTTTGACAATGTCTACGTCACCCACGGCAAGGACAGACAAAAAGAAGATGTGCTGCTTGATTTTAGGGAAAAAGGGGATATCTTATTGGCAACGACGGTCGTGGAGGTAGGTATCTCTCTGCCGAGGCTGACGCTGATCGTCATTGTCGGTGCGGAGCGTCTGGGGCTCGCAACGCTGCATCAGCTCAGAGGCCGCGTAGGACGCAACGGGCTTGAGAGCCGGTGCTATCTCTTTAGCAACACCCCTCAAAACGAACGGCTGCAAAAGTTCTGCCAGACCACCGACGGCTTCGAGATCGCCAAACTTGACCTCAAGTTCCGTGACAGCGGTGATATCCTCGACGGTACGATACAGAGCGGTCAGCGTTTCAGATGGCTCGATATGGCAGAGGATGAAGCGGTTATAGAACAGGCGAAGGCAAGGGTGGAGAATATCGCTGTAGCATAAGGGCAACCACAAGGAATTGCCCCTACGAAGGCATGGTTTATCTGTGTAGGGGTGCCCCTTGTGGGTACCCTATTAATAGAGACCGAATTTGCCGTCGGCTCTTTTGTACATAACACGCATATTGCCCTCATAGTCGTTAAAGACGATGAATTGGCGCTTTTTGTTGGCTTTGAGCTCTTCGATCGCCTCTTCAAAGTCAAGTGGCTTGTGAAGCTCGAGATCCATCGGTACGATCTCGACCTCTTCGGGCTCGATATCGGTGACCGCTTCGGCCTCTATACCCAAATCGGCAAAACTCATGATCTTGTGGTCTTTGATCTTGTCCGCATGACGACGGAGAGATTTTTTGACACGTTCGATACCCAGATCGATCGCAGCATAGACATCTTTTTCTCTCTGGGTGATAACGATGGTGTTTTTGTCCTTGAGGTTGATGACAAATTCGACGATGAACCCTTTCTTACCATTTCTCTCATCTGCAGAGATAACGACATTGGCTGAAATGATATCGAGATTGTATTTCTTGAGCCCTTCGAGTGCCGCATCCACATACG
>WFYB01000110.1 GCA_015490315.1 Sulfurovum sp.
AACTAATCCTAACAAAATGAAAAACAATCAAAGGAATAACCATGTCAGAAGAGATCTACTATCCCAACCCCGAATTTGCAAAAGATGCACGTATCAACTCGATGGAGCAGTATTGGGAGCTGCAAAACAGTGCCAAAGAGGACTATGAGGGTTTCTGGAAAGGCTATGCCGATGAGAAGATAGAGTGGCTTGAACCCTATGACAAGGTGCTCGATGAGTCAGATGCCCCTTTTTACAAGTGGTTTACCAACGGCAAGATGAATGTCTCCAACCAGTGTATCGACAGACACCTCGCAACCAGAGGAGAGCAGACGGCGATCCTCTTTGAGGGGGACAAGGGTGATGTGGAGCATATCACCTACAATCAACTCAGCCAACGCGTCAACAAGATGGCGAACCTGCTCAAAAATGAGTTTGGTATCAAGAAGGGGGACCGTGTCGTACTCTATATGCCGATGATCCCTGAAGCTGCCTATGCGATGTTGGCGTGTGCACGTATCGGGGCGATCCACTCGATCGTCTTTGGCGGCTTCTCTGCTGAGGCACTCAAAGACCGTATCGAAGATGCCGGGGCGAAGCTTGTCATCACTGCTGACGGAGCCTACCGTAAAGGCAAGCCCTATATGCTCAAGCCGGTGGTAGATGAGGCGCTGGGGCAGGGTGGTGAGAGTATCGAAGCGGTACTCGTCGTCAAGCGTAACAACGAAGCGATCGAATGGGTAGAGGGGCGTGACCACTCTTACAATGATCTGATCGATGCGCAGAGTGATGAGTGTCCGTTCGAGCCGATGGACAGTGAGGATCCGCTCTTCTTGCTCTACACTTCGGGAAGTACCGGCAAGCCAAAAGGGGTGCAGCACTCACAGGCGGGCTACATCCTCTGGGCACAGATGACGATGGAGTGGGTCTTTGATGTCAGAGAGGGGGATGTCTACTGGTGTACGGCGGATATCGGCTGGATCACCGGGCATACCTATATCGTCTATGGACCGCTTGCAGCGGGGACGACGACAGTGATGTTCGAAGGGGTACCTACCTATCCTGATGCCGGACGTGCATGGAGTATGGTAGAGAAGCATAAGATCACACAGTTCTATACAGCACCTACTGCGATGAGGCTGCTGCACAAGATGGGTCAGGATGAGCCCAAGAAGTACGATCTCTCGACGCTCAGAGTGCTCGGTACCGTCGGAGAGCCGATAGATCCTGCGGCGTGGAAGTGGTACTATGAAGTGGTCGGCGGCTCCAAAGCGAGTATCGTCGATACCTACTGGCAGACAGAGACAGGCGGACACATGATCTCTCCACTGCCGGGTGCAACACCGATCAAGCCGGGCTATGCGACCTTCCCGCTGCCGGGTATCATGGCTGAGATCCTCGAGGCTGACGGTACACCGACACCGGTAGGTGAGAAAGGGCTTATGTGCATCACACGCCCGTGGCCGAGTATGATCCGTACGATCTGGGGCGATCCTGAACGCTTTGTCAAATCCTACTTCGGCGATGTCAAAAAGGATGGCAAGCCAGTCTACTTTACGGGTGACGGTGCGATGATGGATGAAGATGGTTACATCAAGATCACCGGACGTACCGATGATGTCATCAACGTTTCCGGTCACCGTATCGGTACGGCTGAGATCGAAGATGCGATCAAAAAGGTCGATGCGGTAGCGGTCTCGGCAGTTGTGGGCAAACCGCACGATATCAAAGGTGAGGGGATCTTCGCCTATATCGTACTCAAAGAGGCGGGCAGTGCAGACACAGAGACGATCAAAGCGGAGATCAACGCTGTACTCAAGCAGGAGATCGGTGCGATCGCACTCTGTGATCAGATCGCCATCGTCCCTGACGTACCCAAAACACGCTCAGGCAAGATCATGCGTCGGATACTTCGTGCCATCGCCAAGGGCGAGCCTATCACACAGGATACCTCTACACTTGAAGATCCGAGTATCGTCCCTGCGATCGAAAAGATCGTACAGGAAGGATAACTTCAGGTATCACTGCTCTCAGAGGGAACAGACCCTGTTCCTTCCTTCTCTCTTGGCATTGTAGAGTGCGGCATCCGCACGCTGCAGTATGCTCTCTATCGTTTCATATTTGTCACGCAGATCGGTAATCCCTATACTCACCGTAATATGGATAGTCTGCCGGTCAAAACACATCTCATATCTTGAGACAAAATCACGCAGACGATCGGCTATCTGATAGGCATCATCGAGATGGGTCTCCGGCATCAGGATGGCAAACTCCTCTCCTCCGATCCTTCCGATATGGTCTATGGTACGTGTGTGCTCTTTCATATTTTCGGCAATACGCTTGATCACCAGATCACCGATATGGTGTCCGTAGCTGTCATTGACCTGTTTGAAATGGTCGATATCGAGGATCAGACAGGATAGGGGGTTCATGGTGCGTCTTGCTCGGTTGAGCTCTTTGTCAAACTCATCTATGAAGGCTCTGCGGTTCATGAGTCCGGTCATCGAGTCCGTTGTAGCCTGATGTTTGAGATGCTCTTCGAGGAGCTTCTTCTCTTCGAGCTCTTTCTCCAGACGTTTTTTTGCCTGATTGAGCGCCTGAGTTTTGGCAGCGACCTCCTGAAAGAGACGGCTCTTCTCACTCTTTTGCTGTCTGATCAGCTCCTCCCTGGCACGCGTACTCTCCTGACTCATCTTGTTGATACGGTATGCCAGCAGGAGTGAGAAGAGGACGATCTCAAAGAATGAGGCAAACATCGGAATGTTGGTAATCCACGGGCTGTAATCGATAAGCCCGAGTGCGAGTATTGCGATGCTCGTCATCCCTGCGATAAAGATCAGCAGAGCGATGAGATAGATAGTCGCCACAGTCTTGTCCTTTCTTGTGGTCAGCAGACTGGCAAACATTAGCATAGGGAGGATCACTGCAGCGGTGACGTTCATGAAGTAGAAGCCGTCATGGATATCGATAAGTATCCATGTCAAGCTGATAATGGATACGGCGATAAAAGCGTTGAGCAGCATATGAACACGTGGAAAGTGCTCTTTGGTTTTGAGTATCTGCTGCGAAAAGAGGATCAGAAGGATAAAAAAGAGCGGTATGGATATCTGGGATATATCGTAGAGCCGCATATCAATATAGGGCAGCAGAAAGCCTTTGTATATGGCTACTGAGAAGGTAAAGAGCAGTACATGACCGACATAATAGAGATAGACCTTTCTACGCAGATAGAAAAAGATAAAGAGATTGTAGAGCGCCAGACTGAGCATCGCACCAAAATAGATAAGATAGAGGTGGGTTAATCTTCGGACATCTTCCATAAAACGTTGCGGGGATTTGAGCTGGAAAGCACCGTAAAGACTGTAGTTGGATGCAAGGTCTATATAGAGTTCCTTTCTCTCATGGGGGTTGAAATGGAGCCGGAAAGCGGGGTTTGGGGTCTCTACACTCCGCTTTTGCAGCGGTATCCGTAGTCCGTTGTGCTCGATATGTACGCCATCCTTGCCTAACTCATAGAGATCTACCTTTTTGTGGAACTGTTCTGTCAGTTCAAGGATCAGCTCTTTTGGGGATTGTGTATTATTCAAAACGGTGATATGAAACCAGTGGTCACGGGTATCGTAGCCCAGTGCAAAGTTGTTTTTGAGACGCTTTGGAAGGGATGAAGCAAAAATATTTTTGATCTCTTCTGCAGACTGGATGGGAGGGTTGACAAGGAGCTCCATCTCAAAGTTGGTATAGGCATCTTTCTCGTTGTTGAGGACAATATGGGGTTGGGCGCATACGAATAGTGGCAGCAGAAACAAAATAGTGAAAAAGTATCTTTGCTTCCAACGCATTCTATACTCCTCTCTATTTTCATTTTACAATAATAATGTAAAAAGTGCGTAAAAGAGGAGAGAAATCGTGCTGCTTCAACTATGTTCGTTGAGATATTTCTCCACTTTGAGCAGGTCGAGATAGACCTCCTTTTTTGCCGAAGGGTTGCGCAACAGATAGCTCGGATGGTAGGTAGGCAGGATCATGATCCTTTTGTGTGTCTGCATGGTACCTCTCACTTTGCTGACTGGAGAGTCGTCTCCGGTGAGATAGTGGTAGGCGGTTGCACCGAGCGCTACGATAAGGTCTGGTTTAATGAGTTCAATCTGTTTGAGGAGATAGGGCTGGCAGGTGTGGGCTTCTGTAGGGCTAGGGACACGGTTGTTTGGAGGACGGCACTTGACGATATTGGTGATATAGACATCTTCCCGTCTGAGATGGAGGACATTCTCTATCATCTTTGTCAGCAGTTCGCCTGATCTGCCTACAAAGGGCTTGCCCATACTGTCTTCTGTCGCTCCGGGAGCTTCCCCGACAAACATCAGCCGTGCCTGGGGATTACCCTCTCCAAAGACCACATGGGTACGGCTCTTGCTCAGGTCGCAGAGATGACACTCTTTTGCCTGTTTTTCGAGTTTGTCGAGTGTGTTGGGGAGTGTGAGATCGGGTTCTTCATCTTTGAACGGGGTCTGGGAGGTATAGCGGTATCCAAGCTGCTTGAGTTGGTAGAGCTGTTTGAGAAGGAGGGCGTTTTTGAGGTTTTTCATGGGGGTATTATACCCCCTGTTGGATTAGACTATGGACATTGACCGTTTTCGATATAGTAGATGGCAGCAGC
>WFYB01000111.1 GCA_015490315.1 Sulfurovum sp.
CGGTCAATGGAGGTGAACGGTGGTCGGATCTGGCTTCTCTTTTGGATATGAATATATCAGCACTGAAAAGAGTAAATCCTGCCTACAAAGGAGAAGCGCTGCCCAAAAGAGATAAACACTATGATATCTATATTCCGGAAGAGAAGATATATGCCTTCTATTTGCGTTATGAACTGGAGAAGCACAGTAAAATACTCCAGAGTGACTATCTGCTGCCCTATGAAGTAAAACTAGGTGACACCATCGAGAAGATCGCTACAATTTACCAGAGTGATCCTGGATCGATCAAAGCAGCCAATCACAAAAAGGATGAGTATCTGGAAGTGGGAGAGTTTTTGGTTATTCCTGTGAGTAAAGAGATCTTTGAAACGGCTCAAAAGGGAAGCCGTGAGTAACTTTATGTTAAAATAGTGCTTTTGAAAACGAGGAGTTGCATATATGATGTTTAAGAGATTAGTATATAGTATTTTGATTGCGCTGCCGCTTGCTGCACTGATGATATTCGGAAGTTATATCGCCTATGAGTCATGGATCGACTACCAAAGAGACAGCAGACTTGGGAAAGAGATCGCCAATATCAAACTTCTGCAATCGGCAGAACACTCGTTTTTCAATGAATTGGTCTGCATCTCAACACTTCAGAAGAACCCCTCTGCCATCGAGAAGGTCTGCAGCAAGATGCAGGACACCACAAATGCCTTTTTGGAGAAAATGACACAGCGTGATTTTGATTCGGAGCTTTATGCTTTTAAAAATGATATAGAAACTATCCGCGCCAAGACCAGAGAGGGAAGCGGTGCACCGGTGACCCTCCTGGTTAGCGGTGAAATAGACAAAAGTATCCATGCGTATGTACAGAACTATATAGGTCAAATAAAACACGAACTTCCCAATTCCTCAGACAAAGAGCGTATGGATCTCTATCAGCATCTCAATAGCATCTCTTACGCTTCCGAGACCGAAAAAGCCTTTGTCGCCTACTATCTTGCGACACATGCTTCTATACCTTCAGAATATCTGATCTTTTGGGACAGACTCATCTCCGAAGAGAGATTTGATTTGCCAAAATATTTGCAATATGCTCTATACCGCGACATATTGATGAAAGAGTGGGAATCTGAGTCTGTACAGGCGATTTTGCGCAAGATAGAGAATATACGGTTTGACCTCATGTCTCATGCATCAACAGGGGTATACCGAAGCACGCTTCTTGAGTGGATTTCACTTTCCAATGCCAAACATAAAATATTGATGCAGATGGAAAAAAAGGTAATAGAGCGTTTGGAAAAATCGATCAAGGAGCGTGCAGACCAGTCGTTCGCAGAGATGCTTGTAGCAGGGGCTATGGCACTTCTAAGTTTGATCGCCTTGATGCTGATGCTGCGTTCTGTGATGCAGATGCACAGAGATGAAAAGCGTTTTGATCAACTGATCCGGAAAATACAGCATTTGACAAAAACAACACAAAAGGATCTTTCGGATAAGGAGATAGCCTATAACTTCATCGAGAGTAGCTATGAAACACTTCATGATAGAAAAGAGAAACTTGAAGAGGAGACGAGAAGGAAAAACAGACTCTTCTCAGGTATGTTTTACAAGATGCAAAAGCCTATAGATACCCTGCTTGGATACAGCAGGTTGATCAAAGAGACTCCCCTGACAACGGAACAGAATGACTTTGTTGATCACATAGAGGAGAGCAGCCAGCAGCTTGATCAGATTGTCAAAGAGGCACCAGAAAAGCTTGAGAAGGGCAAAGTGATGGAGTTTGAGATACGTGAAAGGGCGTTTGATATCATTAAAAAGACCGAATCTACTGTGGATGTTTTTGCTACACTTGCTGCACAGAAAGATATCAATCTCAGCCTCTTTACAGATCCTTCTCTGCCGGAGCAGCTCATCGGGGATGATATACGTATTTTTGAGGTTCTGAACCAATTGATCGACAATACGGTGGTCGATACCCATACCTACGGTGATATTGACATCGCATTGGAAAAAGTACTTGAGGATGAAAAAACAGCTGTCGTAAAATTCGAAGTCAAAAATGCCTGTATGGGGTATGGTGAGGAGGAGCTGCAGATCCTGCGAGAGCGGCTGAATAACATGGATGGTTCTTGTGAATTCGACACGATCAAAGATCAGATGCTTCATATCTCTGCCTCTATTTTACAGCAGATGGGAAGCCGACTTGAAATCGAAAGTACCAAAGGTGAGAATCTCAGTTATGCCTTTACGCTGAGATTGCCCAAAGTCAACGATAATACGGCTTTGCCACCTGTGCGTTTTGAGGGGATGAAAGTCGGTATCGCGCTGCCTTCTTTGGATATCCACAGACAGCAGGAGAAAAATATTGAGGCCTATATCAAAGCATTTGGTGCTGAGTGCATGCTTTATGATTATGATATGCTTATCCATCCGACTGAGACATTGAGCCTGCCGGATCTGATGATTGTTTATCACCATTATGCGAGACTTGAGGGTGAGATCGAAATGTTTATGGGACTTGACTGTAATGTTGCGCTGGTGACTACATCGACATTACGGTCACGTATCGATCTAAACAAGTATCACTTTTCGAGTATCGTTTACAATCCGGTCACCTATCACAAAGTGCTTCGTATGCTTGCAGAATCCAAACTTGGGCATACAACATTCAGTATAGAAGATGCCATGGAAAAAGCACAGGAAGAGAATGAAAAAGGCAACCAGAAGGAGCTTTTTGAGGGATTGCGGGTTCTGCTTGCTGAAGACAATGAAATCAACCAGAAACTATGGAAAGAGAAATTTGCTTCGCTGGGTATAGAGGCAACGGTTGTCAGTAACGGCAAGGAGGCTTTTGACAAAAGACGGGAAAATGATTTTGATATCATCTTTATGGATATCGATATGCCGTTGATGGATGGCTTTGAAGCGACGAACAAAATCCTCTACTATGAGCGTATCAATCAGCTCTCGCATATCCCGATCATCGCACTGGTAAACAGTGTTGAGGACAAGGAGAGATATCTCAAACTTGGTATGGATGAAGTCTATCTCAAATCCTCCTCAGATAAAGTACTGGAAAAAATTTTGGAAGAGTTCGGTATAGAGATGGCGATGAAGCGCTCTGAGACCGAAGAGGATGAATTGATCGCAAAAGTACTTTCCGAAGATTTTATCAAACTTTAGAAAAGCAGGCATAAAGAGAAATAAAGGGATAATTGCAGAAGATGCGTTTAGATATGGCAAGGGAAAAAATGAGAGCTTCGATACTGCTTCTACCAACGGTTCTGCTGATAGTTTCCGGGATCTTTTTGGGCGGGTGTTCCCAAAAAAGGGGTGTTCAGAAACATACTAAATATACCAGCAAGGCAAGACACCGTGCGACAATGCGTGCCTATACAGTACGAAGCAAGCGTTATACACCTACCTATGTGGAGGTTGGTCAGACCATGAGAGGTATCTCAAGCTGGTACGGACCCAATTTTCACGGGAAGCAGACAAGTAACGGAGAGACCTACAATATGTACGCGCGTACAGCTGCCCACAAAACTTGGCCGATGGATACGATGGTCAAAGTGACCAATCTTGAGAACGGACGTAAGACGGTTGTGCGTATCAATGACAGAGGCCCCTTTGTACGCGGACGTATCATAGACTGCAGCTATCAGGCCGGTAAAGAGCTTGGACTGGACAAAACAGGTATAGCCAGGGTCAAGCTGGAAGTGGTCGGTTTCGCGGGCAAAGCACTCTCGAATGCCGCCATTGCCCAGCAGAGAAGGAGCAATACACAGGCACGTGTACAGCTCTCCAACTTCGGAGTTCAGGTAGGTGCATTCAGGCGTTATGAGGGTGCCAAAATTTATCAGCGCAGATATGCACACTATGATCCGAGATACAAAGCGATCATCCAGCGATTTTCAGATGTGGACGGTTTGCCTCTCTACCGTGTCTGGCTGATGGGGTTCGGATCTGAACAGGAAGCACGGGACTTCAAAGAGAGCCATGCAATGCCGGGTGCGTTCATTGTGAGAAATTAATCGATAGAGGAAAAGAAATGATAGAAGTAACACGAGAGACCAAAGAGACACAGATCAGAGTCAGATTGAATCTATATGGTTCTGGCAAGGCGAAGATCGATACGGGTGTCGGCTTTTATGACCATATGCTCGAAGCATTTACCAAACATGCCCATATGGATATGGAGGTCACCTGCAAAGGAGATACCCATATCGATGACCACCATACCGTTGAAGATGTAGGAATTGTCATTGCTCAAGCACTCAGAGAGGCGATTTATCCTGTGCAAAATATCGAACGTTTCGGCAACGCAACTGTGGTAATGGATGAGGCGAGTGTGACATGCGATATCGATCTCTCAAATAGAGGCTATCTCGTTTTTGAACTGCCTATCGGCGGAAAGGTGGGTAACTTCGATGTCGAACTGGTTGAGGAGTTCTTTAAGGCATTTGCCTTTAATTTGCCGCTGACACTGCACCTGATATACAATAGGGGCAAAAACAAGCACCATATCATCGAAGCGGCATTCAAAGCATTAGCAGTCTCTCTCAGACGCGCAGCGGCACACAATGAAAATGCCGGTATTCCAAGCACAAAAGGTGTCCTGTGAGTATCGAACTGATTGTGCTGGATGTCGACGGTACGATGACAGACAGCCGTATCACATACAGTGAGGCAGGGGATGAGATCAAATCGTTCAATGTCAAGGATGGTCTGGCGATTGCCTCATGGAGAAAGCTTGGCAAGCAGGTTGCGATCATTACCGGCAGAAGCTCGAAGATCGTAGCGAGACGTGCCAAAGAGCTGCGTATTGAGCACTTTTACCAGGGAGTAGAGAACAAGCGGGAGGTACTCGAAGCGCTGTTGGGAAAACTGGATCTCAGTATGGAGAATGTCGCAGCGATCGGGGATGATCTCAATGATCTGCAGATGTTAAAAGCTGCCCATATCTCTTTTGTCCCAAGAGATGCCTCTGCCTATGTGGACAAGATAGCATCAGTGATCCTCTCCAAACGCGGCGGTGACGGTGCAGTACGGGAAATGATCGAGTATCTTATCATCAAAGAGGGACTTGAAGAGAAGTATCTGGA
>WFYB01000112.1 GCA_015490315.1 Sulfurovum sp.
AGTACCTCCCGGCTGAGAAAAAGTGAGTCGCTCAGTGCTCTTTTGTTGCGCTCTGAGATATAGATGATCTGTTCACGGTTGCTTGAATGGATCTTGAGAACATAGATGATCGATACAGAGATGATCAATACCGAAACAAGGATCTCAATGATGGTAAATGCCGGACGCAGTGCCCTGTTAGCAGTCGTTTTCAATAGTAGTCTCCACTGTCTGAGACGAGTCGGGTGTAGCGCAGCCAGTAGGCTTTGGCATCCTCCAGCGTCTCAAAGGCTTTGGGCTCACCGAAATATGCAGGTAGGAAGTAGACCTTCTCTTTCTGCTTGAGAATAAGCTGTGTCGTACTCCCGTTGTCGTAGAAGTCCATCACAAGACAGATCGGCTTGTCCTGATACCTGCCATACTCTACAGGCTGGAGGTCATCCTCTTTGTCAAGGGTATAGACAACGGTGCCAGTGAGGTCTATCGCGTTTTTGTAGGGCTGGAACTTGGCACCTATATCTTTGCGCAGATAGCAGCTTTTGCACTTGTCGACACAGAGCAGTGTGGCATGCCCGCTAAATGCCTCTGTATGGGGTATCGTGGATTTGAGATTGAGCGGGGTGAGGGCTTTGGGCTTGGATGTGCTGATCTCAAAGCCCGAAAATCCAAAATAGTAGACCAGAGAGACGATCAGGATGACAATCAGCAGCTCGATGAGCGTAAATGCCTTCCGGATGGGGATCTTCTCTCTGCGGTACATCGGGTATTATTTGTTGCATTGGCTAAAGAGGATATCTTTGCCACTCTCTTCGCCGCCCTCTTTTCTGTCAGCCGCATAGGAGATGATCTCGACATCATCTCCTTTTTTGATATAGACAAACGGTGTTTTCCATGAGTCTTTGGGCAGCTCTTTGAGATAGGGCTTGGCACGGTAGTTGGGATACTTGTCTGCATCAGGGTTCTGCAGGAGTGCCTGGAATCCCTCTTCGGTATCGGGATAGACACCGTTGTCGAGCTTGAACATATCGAGGCGCTTTTTGAGGTCATTCATCTTGAGGCAGACGGTATCACGCTTTGCCTGGTCTGCAGAGTCCATCAGTCCCGGTGCGACGACAGCGACAAGCCCGCCGAGGATGACGATGACGATCAACAGTTCGATGAGCGAGAAGCCCTCTCTGAGTCTCTTTTTGCAATGCATTTATATTCCTTAGGTATAATATTCGAAATTAAATTCTACTTGAATAGAGCTTTTAGATGGATAAAACCGCAGACCGTATCGCTGTTGCGCATAAAAAGGGATTTGCCCTGATGATCACACTCTCCGTGCTTGCCGTGATCATCGCACTGACGATGGTACTGCTTGGCTATTTTAACGAAGTCAGGGAGGATGCGGATACTACCAAAGCACTGATCCAGGCGGATGTCTACTATGCGGATATCCTCATTCAGTTCAAGAGGCTAAAAGGAAAGCAGTTCAAGCAGCTCTACAAACCGATGACATTACAGAGCCCGGATGGGCGCTTTATGCTCTCTTTGCACTGTGAGCCTGTCGCCAAAGGTGTCAATATCAACTGGCTGAAGTATGAGAATGAGAGAGAGCGTTATAGACTTTTTGAGGAGGCGCAGAGGCTCTTCGATATGCTGGTGCAGCAGTATGGTATCGAGTCACCTGACAGGCTCAGAGAGATGATCCTTCGGGAGTTACACAGCGGTAACAAATATATCGTAAAATCACAAAGCAGACTTAGGCAAAAAAACGGTATTATATCCTACAAACAGTTTGCTGATATTGTCAAGCGTTATCAGGTAGAGACGGATGATGCCAAGGTCAGCCGCGTACCTTGGGAGAGATATTTCAGTTTTTTACCGACTGCCGAAAAGATCGATGTAGAGTACAGTTCACCCGAACTGATCGCCTACCTTTTTGATCTCGATCTGCAGACGGTGAAAGAGTGGTTTGCTCTGCCTCCGGAAGAGAAAGGCTCACTCGAGCACTTTGTCAACAACAACGGCGGCAACTATGCAGAGAAGAAACCGCTTATCAGTGACTACTCCGGTGAGAGCAGCTGTATGGTGCGCTACAAATACGGAGGCGGCATCTATCGCTTTGGTTTTGAGTATATAGAGGGAGAGGCAAAGAATTTTGAATTTTACGGGAAACACTAAAAAGCTTATACTTGTCTATGAAGGGATGGCTCCGCAGCGTCTGGAGGGAGCGGTCAACGTGATGCTCACACCGCAGTTTTATACCCTCAAGCGAGAATCTCTGCCGGTTAAGTATGCCTATCAGGCGAAGAAGATCGCACCCTCTCTTTTTGACGGACTGCTTGATGAAGATGGCGAATATGCCTACTATGTCCAGAAGAGCGGCGATGGTTGGGAGTTTATCGCGTATGATCTCGATAAGATCAAGCACTTTTTGCACCAAAAGGGCATCCCCGCAGAGAAGATCGGCAAGCTTTTTTTTGCACAGCAGGCAGCCCAGCAGATAGATGCGCCCGTTCCACTCGGAGAGTCGCAGGCACTGGTCAATCTGAACGGAACCGTAACGATCGTCCCCAA
>WFYB01000113.1 GCA_015490315.1 Sulfurovum sp.
CTGCTGTGACAGTGGTCGTAAAGAGTTTGACCTTCTCTCTCTTTCTGCCTCGGTTTTCGGGTTGGGATCGTCTATCTTCAAATCGTTCGTTTTTCATACCGTTATTGTACCCCAATCAGTCGAAATTTACAATCGTTCTGAGTGTATTGATCAGTTTGGAGCGCTCTTTAACATCTTTACGCTCTTTGCCCGGTTCGGTCGTGGAGATGATCGTACGTCCTGTAACCAGTTTGGTTCCATCTTTCTTGCGTATACCCCAGTAGGTATGCATGATCACCGGTTCACCTTTGTATTGGCCAAGATAGAGGACGATATGCCCAGGGACATATAGGAGTGACCTGAATGGTTTGGCATTTTCGTTGATGAAGCGTTTTTTATACCATTTGGGCCAGTTTTTGATCTTGATCTGCTTGCCGTCAAGTGCCTGTTTGGAGGAGTTGCGATGCAAGAAGATACCAAAGACTCCGAGAAAATCACGTGTGGTAGCCGAACAGTCCCGACACTCGTAGCCCCCGCCCCAACCGTAGGGCTCACCGTAAAACTCCCGTGCAAGTATCGCGACATTTTTGGGTGTGAAAGGCAGAGGTTTTTTGGCGATGACATTGGGATTTTCGGGGTGTACCTTCTCGATATGGGCATGCCCCTTGTTGTCTCGCTTGGCAACAAGGTAGCGCTTGTTATCCTTTGGATCGATCGGGAAGAGTGCACCGAGTTTGACAATGCTGACCGATCGGTTGTGCTCATCGTAGAGCCTGAGATTGTCCTTGATGACCATGGCATAGGTATCGTTTTTGAACGCTTTTACAAACGCTTTGTCAATCAGTGCCAGATCGGATGTCTTCACCCAGCCAAAGGAGTAGGATGCACGTACAAATGCCCAGCGTTTGTCTCTGGAGAAGTGGGAGATGTAGAGTGGGACATTAATATGCAGTGAAGAGTTCTGATTGTAATCAAAGGGGAAACCTTCGCCTGTCTTTTTGGGATCTCTGTAGAATGCCCGTGAGGTAGGCAGGGCTTTGACATCGGTATGTTTGACAGTGATCGCCTTGTATCGCTTGGTATCTATCTTGTCATATTGCGCATTGTCGATCCACCGTTTGTATACAGAGGGAGGGATGACAGCACCGTTTGTACGGTATATCGGTTTTTTTGTGATGAAGCGTATCTCCCAGCCAAAATCCTCCTGCGGTATATCAATACGCGTAAGCCCCCAAGGTTTGAAATACTTTTCATTAAAGATGGCATCCATCTCTGCCTGTTTCTTTTTGGAGAAAGGTTTAATCTGTTTGGCGTAGTATCCGGGATCCTGAGGGATCGTTTTCATATCTGCCACTACCGCTTTGGGCATATGGTCGATTTTGCTTTTATGACGGTGGTCTACTTTGAGTGTGTAGTCTGCGTGAAGTGGAGAGAATAGCAAAAAGAGTGAAGCGATAAGAATGGTTTTTTTGTACATGATGGCTATCCGATAGTTGTGATGAAATAGTTTGTCTCATTGTAGAGAAGATTGGTTAACGGTTGGTGTATCTTTTCATGATTTCAACACTCCTCTTCAAGATGCTCTTTCTCCTCTTTGAGTACATAGATATAGGTATCGATCTCAAGCTCGTCATACCGTTCGACTGTCACAGGTGTACGGACAAACTCTTCACCCTCGAAAGCATCGAGAAACTCCCAGTGCTCCTCAAGGTTATGCGAGGAGAAGAGGTAGCCGTGTACGGTATCGCCTTGGGGATTGAGCTTGATGCCGGGGTAGCCCATCGATGCGGACCATCCTGCACCTATTAAGTCGCCTTTGACCGTAGCGGGAACGAATTTGCCGATGATATTCTCCAGAACATGCCCGTTGGGACATCCCGGCATCAGCGTACCATATACAAAAAGTGTCTCCATCTGGTTTTAATCTCTTTTTTAAACGGATTGTATCACAAGGAGATACCAAGACCGCTTGCATCTGAAAGAGTGATGCTCTTTTCTTCAAATCCGATGGTACCCGGCAGCGGCTGTGAAGCGAGGAGGCTGACGGCATCGAGGTCTATCATGCGGATCGTATCGGCTTTGGCTGAGGCCAGATGCAGACCTGCTGCAACAGCTATGGGGCCTTCGAGCATGCAGCCGATCATACACTTGGTATCAAAATCCTTGCAGAGATCGGCAAGCTGGAGTGCACGGCTGATACCGCCGGTTTTGGCAAGCTTGATATTGATATAGTCAACTGCCTGCATCTGTAGCAACCTTTGTGCATCACGGTAGCCAAAGACAGACTCATCGGCAAGCAGCGGTGTTGCTACACGCTCCTTGATATAGGCAAGCCCTTCGATATCCTCTGCAGGGACGGGCTGCTCTATGAACTCTGCGACGATACCGGCATGCTCAAGCTTTTGCAGGAGCTTGACGGTCTCTTGTGGGCTCCAGCCCTGATTGGCATCGAGCCGCAGGGTGATATCTGCAGGCAGTGCCGCATGGATCTCTTGGATTCGCCCTGCATCTTTCTCTACACTCTCTCCGATCTTGATCTTGAGGGTATCATAGCCTCGTGATACTGCTTCAAGGGCATCACGTATCATCGCTTCTGTACTATTGAGAGAGATCGTGATGTCGGTGTAGAAGCGGCGTTGTGTGCCTCCAAGCATCTTGTACAGCGGAAGCTTTAATGCTTTTGCTTTAAGGTCGTAGAGTGCGATCTCGAGTGCTGATTTGGCAGTGCTATTGCCTTTGATACTTGAGTGAATGGTCTCTATGGGGGCATCAAAGGATTCGAGGATATCGCTTCCCTCCAATAGCGGAGAGAGAAATGTCACAGCCGCCTCTATAGAACCCAGTGTCTCACCGGTGATCTGCGGTGTCGGTGCACCTTCGCCGTAGCCGACAGTACCATCCTCAGCCTCGACCGTAACAATGATATCTTCGAGTTGCTCTACCCTGCGCAAGGCGGTGACAAAGGGGTGTTTCAGCGGAGCACTGAAGCGTTGTGTCGTAATGCGTTTGATCTTCACTGCTGCTGTGTCATCCTGTCAGCAATGACCGAAGAGACGGCATAGAAGATATTCATCACGATCTGGAGGATCACCATAAGGATCAGCACAACTACCATGCCGACCAGCATCATTGAAGGATCTATTGCGCCAAATAGCGCCATAAAGAGCCCGGAGAGTACTACGATGATAACAGTAAAGAGGATAAGCAGGAGACCAAGCAGACCCATATACTTGAAGTAGACTCCCGTAAAGGCACGTCTCCACACATCTTTACTAAAAATAGTAAAAACTGCCTTGAA
>WFYB01000114.1 GCA_015490315.1 Sulfurovum sp.
AGAGGAATAGCCATGCACAGCATATCACAACTGGAAAAGCAGCAGGTGGGATTGAGACTGCCGAAGTATCTTATAGAGGAGATTGATGCCTTTACGGAGGAGTATGCGGTCAATCGTACCGATATTATCATGGAAGCCATTAAATCGTATATCCAAAGAGAAAAAGAAAATCGCATTTACAAAAGTATCGAAGAGGGGTTTGCACAACTTAGAGATATCCAAGATGGTAAACTGGATGTCAAGAGTCTCGGCACATTGGATGATCTGATCGATGAGCTTGAAAATAGTTAAACTCGACCCCTTTGTCGCAGAGGTCAAGAGGCTTTATAAAAAATACAAAAGTTTGCCGAAGGATCTGCAAAGGCTTTCACACATTCTCTATGAAAATCCACGAGCCGGCATTGACCTTGGAAATAACTGTTATAAAATACGATTGGGCAACAGCTCTGTACCTACAGGAAAGAGTGGCGGTTTTCGTATCATCTACTATTATTATGACGGTGATGAAAAACTTTTTTTAGTGACGATCTACTCCAAAAAGGATATGGAGAGTATCAGTGACAAAAAGATCACTGAACTCAAAAAAAGATATGGGTTGAAATAGGGGGGACTACTCATTCACCTTATCCCCAAACTTCTCCATCAGCTTTGCGATCTTTGGCGGGATGACGGCGTTGCAGTAGCCCTGCATGGGGTTTTGTCTATAGTAGTCCTGATGATACGCCTCTGCAGGGTAGTAGTTTTGCAGTGGTTCGAGTGTGGTGACGATAGGGTCGCTGTAGTCGGCTTGAGCTCTTTCGATAGCGCGTTTGGCAGCTTCGAGTTCTTCATCATTTTGGTAGCAGATACAGGAGCGGTACTGCGTACCGACATCGGCACCCTGGCGGTTGAGTGTCGTGGGATTGTGTGTCGCAAAGAAGACATCCAGCAGGGTATCGAGGTCGATCACCTCATCATCATAGGTTATTTTAATCACTTCGGCATAGCCGCTGTCACCGCTGCAGACATCTCTGTAGGTCGGATTGGGTAGCGTGCCGTTTGCATAGCCGCTCTCGACATCGCTGACCCCTTTGAGTCTCTCAAATACTGCCTCGGTACACCAGAAACATCCGCCGCCTACGATCAATTCTTTTTTTGCCATAGTTTCTCCTTTAGTCATATACACTAAAACAATTTCAGTCAAAATGCAACCTACGGTTCATTTTTGAACCGCTTTCTTCGTTATAATACCCAATAAAATAAAATTTTCGGAGGTTTTCTCATGAATATCAATGTTGTATGTCCTCACTGTCTCAAAGTGAACCGTATCCCAAAGAAAGATCACTACAGCAAAGCCAACTGCGGTGCCTGTAAGCAGTCTCTACTTAACAGCAAGCCTGTCAATGCAGACCAGCAGACATTCAATACATTTGTCAACAATTCGGATCTGCCGATCGTGGTGGATTTCTGGGCACCATGGTGCGGTCCGTGCCGTATGATGGCACCAGCCTTTGAAGAGGCGGCACTCTCTTTGCCGCTCAAAGCCCAGTTTCTGAAGGTCAATACTGAGGAGCAGCCGCAGCTTGGAGCGCAGTTCGGTATACAGAGTATTCCGACGATGATCATCTTCAAAAACGGCAAAGAGGTCGATCGTGTCAGCGGTGCACTCAGCGCACAGCAGATCAAACAGTGGGTAGAACAGTACGCATAACAGGTTTCCCTCACCATTTTACTCTCCCTTAAAAGCGGCAGCTTTCTGCCGCTTTTATATTTCATTTACCTTTTTTGATACAATTACCTTATAAATTTAATATTTAGGATATATATGGGTAAGATACTGCTCCTTGAAGATGATGCCAACCTCAATGAAACAGTCACAGAGTTCCTTGAAGAGCAGGGACATGAAGTGGTGAGCGTTTATGACGGACATGAAGCGCAGGAGAAGCTCTATGAGAGCAAGTATGATCTGCTGCTGCTGGATGTCAATACGCCCGGTGTGAACGGTTTTGAGGTGCTCAAAGAAGCCAGAGAGAACGATGTGGTCGCACCGGCGATCTATATCACTTCCCTTGATTCGGTCGATGATCTCGAAAAAGGCTTTGAGAGCGGTTGTGATGATTATATCCGTAAACCCTTTGAACTCAAAGAGTTGTTGATTCGTGTCGAGACTTTGCTGAAGCGGAGTTTTTTCCATGAAGCCAAGGAGCTCAGACAGATAGCGGACAATATTACCTACGATATCAAGAACAATGAACTGATCGTAGATGGTGAGGCGGTCAATCTGGGCAACAAAGAGGCGCGTCTTCTGAAACTCTTTATGAAAAATGAGGGAGAGGTGATCATCCATGAACGGATCTACAAACATCTGTGGGATTTTGATGAAGAGCCGAGCGATACAGCACTTCGTACCTATATCAAAAATCTGCGCAAAATCATAGGGAAAGAAAGAATTGTCAGCATCAAAAAACAGGGCTACAAGTTCAGTGCTCAAAAGTGAGCGCAAGTCGCTTCTGCGCTTTCTGGCACTCTATACTGCCATGGTGCTGCTGCTGATCGTAGTGATCTCCGCCTTTTACTATGAGACACAGAAAAAGCTGATGCTCTCCAACCAGCGTGCAACCATGGCAAAGTATGCCTATATACAGACCAAGCGCCTCAAGGTGCTGCACCACTTCTTTGACGAGCAGCGCACCTATCCGCGTGATCCCCGTTTCAAATCGGCGATCTATGATATCGAATATAAAAAGATATTCTCTCTGCTGGATGACCCCAATGTGCGGTTTGACAAAGAGATCTACCAGACAGGCAACCATATCCATCTGGTCAAGACACTCGATGAGTTCTATCTGGGTACTCGCTATCTCATCATCGAGACAGAGGATGACGGCGTATGGAGACAAGAGATCTGGTCGCATATCCTCGGCTATGGTATCCTGACCTTCTTCTTTTTTATGATATTTGGACTCTTCCTTGCAAGGATGTTCGTGCGCCCGATGAAGGACTCGATCATGCTGCTTGACCGCTTTATCAAAGATACCACTCATGAGCTCAATACGCCGCTATCGGCGATCCTTGCCAATATCGAGATGATGGATACCGATGTAATGGTCGAGAAGAACAGAAAAAAGCTCAACCGTATCAATATCGCTGCCAAGACAGTATCGACCCTCTACAAGGATCTTACTTTTTTGACCCTGGAGCAGGAGAAAGAGGATAAGATAGAGAAGATCAACCTGAAGGAGCTTATACTCGACAGAGCGGAGTACTTCAGTGTTCTGGCAGAGTCGAAGAGACTTAGTTGCGAATTGGATCTCGAAGAGGCGTATATCGATGCGGATCGCCGCAAGATCACCAGACTGGTAGACAACCTGATATCCAATGCGATTAAATACAACAAACGTGACGGAACGGTAGGGATCAAACTGCGCCCGGGATATCTGGAGATATGGGATACCGGTATAGGCATCGCCAAAGAGAAGATACCTTTCATGTTTGACCGCTATATGCGCTTCAACGAGAGTGAAGGGGGCTTTGGTGTGGGACTGAGCATCGTCAAGATGATCGTAGATGAGTATGGCATCAAGATCGATGTCATTTCGGCAAAAGAGGAGGGTACGAGAATGATTTTGCGATGGAAGGATGAGGGATGAAAAAGAGCCTGTTTCTACTGCTGTTTCTACTCTTTTTAGGGTATGGAGAGGATGCCTTTGAGCGTAACTGTGTAGAGTGTCACCGTACACTGCCGGCAACGCTGCAGGAGATGTTCAAGCGCTACCTCCTGGTCTACAGCGGAGAGAAAAACGTCAAAGCGGGTATCAAACACTATTTGCTTTATCCACACAAGGATATCTCGGTGATGTCAGACCTTTTTATCTCCACATACGGTATCAAGCAGCCCACCCGTCTGGATGAAAAAGAGTTGGACGAGGCTATAGATATCTATTGGGAGAAATTTAAAGTATTTGATAAGTTAAAATAGATACAATAATTGTGGATAAGGGAGAATAATACTATACAAAAAGGAAGTAAAATGAAACAACTGTTGATCATTTTGGTACTCGGGACATTTATGACCGTCACTCTGCCGGCATCACATGCTTCAGATCTGAGAAAAGGTCAAAAGATATTTAAAAAGAAACTCCGTAAAGCATGCCGCTTTTCCGGTGTGAGATTTGCGCGTACCCATACTCAGGATGAGTGGGAAGAGATCTGGGAAGACGGCAGATTTCCCGCAGAGGCGAAGCGTATATGCCCCAGACTGAAACTCAGAAAGATCAAATCCTCATGGTGGAAACCTGTATATGAGTTCAGCCGAGAATATGCCAAGGATGGTTCACACGTACCCCACTGTTAAACCGGACTTTTTCAGCGATGTAATTTCCGATGTAACTTCTTGAAGCAATTTTTCTTAAATTGCTTCTTTTTTACGCAAACCCTTCACAATCTTTTCACAATTCCGTGTTATCATCTCCGTATCTAAAACGAAAAGGATGAAACATGACAAATATTACAAAATTGGCGCTTGCAGCACTGCTCGGACTGGCAGTGTTTTCCACAACTGCTTCGGCAGATGTCAACAAGGGTAAAAAGATCTATATGAAAAAGCTGAAGGCTCCATGTGGGTTCACAGGTGCGAAGTTTGCACGTATGCACACACAGGATGAGTGGGAAGCGATCAAAGAGGCAGGAAAAATGGGTGAAGAGATCAAGAAGATCTGTCCAAAGTCTCACTTGAAGCCAAAGTATGAGAATGACATCTATGATTTCTCATATGAGTTTGCAAAAGATTCAGGAAACGTACCTTCTTGCTAATCTCTTGCAAAGGTTATGGTCCCGACTATGACCTTTAAAACTGGTTAAAGGTAGTTTTGGTATAGTTTGGCTTTATAAAAAGTATCAACTCTTTTTATAGGTCAAATGTCAAGGTGCCAAAGTGAAACTTTGGTAAAACAAAAAATTGATAAAATCAACATAAAGGAATTAAAATGAAAAAAATCGCAATCGCAATGTTACTCGCTGGTTCAACTCTTGTTATGGCAGCTGACGGTGCTGCACTTTTCGCTAAATGTGCAGGATGCCACGGACAAAACGGTGAAAAACCTGCACTCGGTAAATCTGCAGTGATCAAAGGTCTTCCTGCTGCTAAGATCGAAGAAGATCTCAAAGCATACAAAGCAGGTACACTTAACCAGCACGGAATGGGTGCACTGATGAAAGGTCAAGTTGCTGCTCTTAGCGACGAAGATATCAAAGCACTTGCTGAGTATATCTCTTCTTTGAAGTAATCCTTTTCATATCAAAGCCCTCAGTTGGGCTTTGAAAATACGCTATTTTCCGCTACTGCATTTTCCTGATTCACATTTCATCTCATTATTATCTTTTGAGAGACTCTTTTTATCGGTTCTCTTTTCACTTTTATTTTGCTCTGTAGTGTATTTGGTCGTTAGTCTGCCTGTTGTTTTGTCTCTGACACATGCATAGAGTGTTTTGGTCGTACCTGCTTTGAGGACGCAGTCACGTCTGGGATCATCTTGGCTGAGCTGATTGAGGATATTCATCTTTTTTTTGACCAGGAGTGCAGAACCGTTTGCCATGCTTGCTCCACATTTGCCGGCACCACATTTCATACCCCCTTCGGTGAGAGATTTTTCTTTTGCTTTGTCACTACAGCCGGTGATGAGAACCGCTAAAGCAAGAGGTAGTAGGTAGTAGGTAGGAGGTAGGAGTTTTGGTATGTGTTTCTTGCGAAACACTATTTTTTTATTGGAAAGAGTCATTTATCTTTTCCTTTCTGTTTTTTTAAGTTTCTCTTTTCATACATCATATAAAAAATTGGGATCAAAAACAAGCTAAGCACTGCAGAGGTGACAACCCCGCCGATCATCGGTGCTGCGATACGCTGCATCACTTCAGATCCGACGCCATGGGTATACATGATGGGCAGAAGTCCGGCGAGGATTGCAAAGACAGTCATCAGTTTGGGGCGCACTCTCTGTACGGCACCTTCGTCTATCGCCGCTTTTAGATATGTGTCGTTGAAGGTGTCTCCGTAGCTTTTTTTGGTATTTTCGACACTTTCTTTGAGATAGACGATCATCACGATTGCCGTCTCAGCAGCGATACCCAGCAGTGCAAGGAAGCCGACGATCACAGCGATACTCATATTGAACTTGAGTATCCACAGGTAGATCAGACCGCCCACCAGTGCAAAGGGAAGGGTGAAGAAGACAACCAGTGTAGGCACTATCTCCCGCAGTGCCATATAGATAAGTACCAGTATCAACAGTAAAACGGTAGGGATGATCCATTTAATCTTCTGCATGGCAGATTCAAGATACTCAGATTGACCTGCCCACTCGATATAGTAACCTTCCGGAAGTGTGAGATCTTTGAGCGCTTCCATCGCTTTGGCTTTGTATGTGACGATACTCATACCCTGTTTGGGGGTAATATAGACAAATGTCACAGGGGTAGCCATTTCGCTTTTGATCACGGATGCCCCTTCTTTGTAATCAACGGTGGCGAAAGTTGAGAGCGGTACGAAACCAAGCGGTGTTTTGATCTGGATATGACGTATATCCTCAAGTGTATGACGCTCATCATCTTCCAGCCTGACAGAGATCGGATAGCGCTCGAGCGCTTTGTACATGGTCGTTATTTTTTTGCCTCCGATGGCTGCAGAGGTATACTCAAGCAGTAGCGATTTGCTGATACCGTAGTGCTGCAAGGCGGTTGTGTTGATATCTATATCGATATAGAACCCCGCACTTGCCTGATCGGAGATAACCGATTGTGTCCCTTTGAGTGCCCTTAGTTTTGTCTCGATCTGTTGTGCAACGTTTTGCAGCCCTTTGGCATCTTTGCCGTAGAGTTTGATACCAAGTGGGGTACGGATGCCTGAGAGCAGCATATCGATACGTCCGCGTATAGGATAGGTCCAGGAGTTGACCAGACCGGGAATCTGCAGGGCTTTTTCCATATTAGCCAGGAGCTTTTCTCGTGTCATCCCCTCACGCCACTGGGATTTTGGTTTGAAAGTGATGATGGTCTCGATCATCCCCAATGGTGCGGGATCAGTGGCAGTGTCTGCTCTGCCCCCTTTTCCAAAGACAGTCTCGACCTCAGGAAAACTTTTGATGATGGCATCTGTTTTTTGGGTGAGTGCTTTGCTTTGATCGATAGAGATACCGTAGGGAGTGACCGGCATATACATCATCGTCTGTTCATCGAGCATTGGCATAAACTCCCAGTTGAGCTGTTTGTAAAGCGGCACAGTCAGTATGAGCAGCATGAGGGCTGCCGCGATCACCAGATATCTGAGCTTAAGTGCGATACGAAGCAGCGGATGGTAGAGCCAGATGAAGAAACGGTTGATAGGGTTTTTCGATTCGGGGGTGATCTTGCCGCGAATGAAATAGATCATGAGGACAGGTACCAGTGTGACTGAGAGCAGGGCACCGGCTGTCATCGCAAAGGTTTTGGTAAATGCGAGAGGTGAGAAGAGAAGCCCCTCCTGTCCGGAGAGTGCGAAGATCGGCAAAAATGAGACAACAACAAGTGCAAGCGCAAAGAAGATCGGCCGTCCTACGAGCTGTGAAGAGCGGACAATTACCTCAATGTGCTCTTTGGCTGTGAGAGACCGTCCGAGCTCGGACTCTTTTTTGTGTAGACTTTTATGGGCATTCTCGATCATCACAATAGAGGCATCTACCATGGCACCCACTGCGATAGCGATACCGCCAAGACTCATGATATTAGAGCCGATCCCAAAAAGTTTCATCAGCAAAAAAGGCAGCATGATCGTCAGTGGCAGTACGATGAACATCCCCAGCGTAGAGCGCAGATGCATCAGAAAAAGTCCGATGACGACCATCACGATCAGGCTCTCTTCGATCAGTGTATGCTTAAGGGTATCGATCGACTTCTCTATCAGTCCGGAACGGTCATACGTTGTCACGACATCGACATCATCGACTTTGAGCTCTGAAAGTTTTTTCTTGATGCGCTCGATGGCACGGTAGACATCTTCACCATAGCGTACCATAACGATACCGCCGACCACTTCACCATCCCCATTGAGATCTGCGATACCACGCCTTGCCGAAGGTACGATCTCGACACGGGCAATATCACCAAGTCTAAGCGGTACACCGTCGTGGGTCTTGACCGGAAGCTGGCGTATATCATCAAGGGTTTTGATATACCCTTTGGCTTCCACCATCCACTCATAGCCGTTTTGGATGACGATGCGTCCGCCGGTATCGTTGTTGTTCTCTTTGAGTGTGCGAGTGATATCCTTGATCGAAAGATCGTGAGATACAAGTGCATCGTTACTGACGGTCACTTGATAGTTTGGCACAAATCCGCCGATCGTGGCAACTTCACTCACACCATCTACCCCCATCAGTGCATATTTGTAGTAATAGTCCTGCAAGGTACGAAGCTCATCGAGCGTTTTGCGCTTGGAGACCAGTGCATATTCATAGACCCAGCCTACACCGGAGGCATCAGGTCCGAGTGAGACTTCCATGTCGGGCGGCAGCTGGCTCTGAATGGAGGCGAGTTGTTCGAGTACCCTGCCGCGTGCCCAGTAGAGATCCGTACCCTCCTTGAATATGATGTAGATCAGTGCATTCTCATAGGTAGAGAAGCCGCGTACTGTTTCGATATTGGAGATCGCAAGAAATTGGGAGACCAGGGGGTAAGTCCCCTGATCTTCGATGATCTTTGGGCTCTGCCCTTTCCATTTGACCTGGACGATTACCTGTGGGGGCGAGAGGTCAGGCAGGGCATCGAGGGGTGTATGCTTCATCGCCCAAATCGAGGCAAAGAGTGTAAAGAGTGTAGCCATCAAGACCATAAAACGGTTTTTGACACTCCATGCAATCAGTTTTTCAATCATCGGTTACCTTTCTTTTCATCGATTATTTCAATATATTCCGTTGATCTGTGCATCGGAGTCCATCATAAAGAGCGCATTGTTAACAACGCGCTCACCCTCTTTGAGTCCCTCTATGATCTCGAAGCGCTCATCATCCAATGGCTTGACTTTCACCTCTATGGGCTCGTACTCCCCTTCAAATTCGGTTGCGAGAAAGGCATACCATTTTCCGTTTTTTCTGATCACTGCCGTTCTGGGAAGGATCAGCCGTGTCACAGTTTTGCCATAACTGTGCAGGGTAGCATACATACCGGGCTTGAGAAACCCGTCTGGGTTTTCTATACGCAGTCTTAGGGTAGCGGTAGAGGCTTTGGGATCGAGAATGGGATAGAGGTGCTCTTTGTGTGCATTGAAGCGCTTATGAAATCCTTTGAGTGTGATTGCATACTTCTGCATTGCTTCCATCGTTTCAAGCTGCTCCTGATATATCAGTGCCTCCATCCAGACAGAGTGAAGATCGAGGATCACAAAGAGCGGTTTTTTTGCACTTGCATAGGAGCCCTCGAGAACACTCTTTTCGATGATCCAGCCATCCTGCGGAGCATAGAGTGTGGTAAGCGGATCGACACTTTGCTCTGCCTTGATGCGTGCTATCTCGCGTTTGTCAACACCCAGCAGGATCAATTTCTGTTTGGCACTTTTGACCATCGCCGCAGCGGGATGCTTGGCATTGAACTTGAGTGCGTTGAGATACTCCAGTTTGGCTTTGTAGACCTCCGGTGCATAGATAGAGAGCAAAGGATCCCCCTCTTTGACCCTGCTGTAGCGTTCCTTGACAAAGAGTTTTTTGACATAGCCGGAAAAGAGCGGTGTGACGACGCGCTTTCTGGCTTCATCCGCGACGATGTAGCCGTAGTTGGTCATTTCGCGTGCAGTTTGTTGTGCGGTTACTTTGACGGTTCTGACATTAAAGAGCTGCTTGACAGTAACAGGTTTTGGGTGGTGGATACCGCTCTTTGTTGCTACTTTTTTATCCGGCTGTTTCAATTGTGGCATACTTTGGGGGAGGGAACGTTTTGTACTTGTTATCTGTCTCTCTTGCTCTTTGGTCGGGATTTTCTTATCTATGGAGGCTTCGCCGCCGCTGCATTTGCCTGTGACACACTTCATCTCACTCTGCGCGTAGATGAGGGTAGTAAAGAGGATAAAGAGCATGGGGAGTATTTTTGTCATTATTTCTTTCCTATAAGGGCATTGAGTTGTGCCAGTGTTTTGAGATAGGTAGACTTGATACGGATACGCTCTTCCTCTATCATGAGCATCTCTTCGAGTATCTTGGTATAGGTCAGCAGATCGGCCCCCTCTTCAATGGCACTGCTACTAAGCTCAAGCATATGCTGCAGCTGAGGCAGACTCTGACGGGTAATGATCCGGTAGATACGCTGTGCTTCTGTAAGTTTCGCATAGGTTTGGCGTATGCGGCTTTTGAGTTGTTCTCTGTAATCGATTGTCTCGCTGATACGTGAGAGACGCTCTTTTTTTGCGATCTCAGTATCGAGTGCTTCTGTACCGTATACAGGGAGGGAGACACCGATGCTTACAGAGGTATAGTCAGGAAAATCCTCTCTATTGGCGTAACTGAGCTGCACAAAGGGATCAGGGTAGCTTTCGAGTTCCGTCATCTTTACTTTGGCACCGGCAGCATCTGTCTGGGAGCGTTTCATACGATAGAGAGGGTTGTTGTCAAGATGTGAGAGATAGTAGCGAAGTGAACGGGGTTTGACCATCCGCAGCGAGAGATGAAGCTTCCATATCTTGAGTCCCGCAAGGTAGGCAAGCTTCTCCTTCTGGACTTGCAAAAGTGCACGATAATGCTCTTTGCGTATTTGGATATTGGAGAGTGAGAGTGAGGCGCTGACACTTTGGGCATGACTCATATTTTGGGTGGTGATATAATTAGTGTAGAGGTCAATGTTCTCTTTGGCGAGTTGGGTATAACGCTCCAGTAATGCGATGCGTGCCTCAAGCTCCTTGACAGCGTAGGCAGTCGTGCGTATCTCCTTTGCCAATGCCACTTTGGCACCTTCAAGTGTATGTGTGACGACCTCCTTCTCCTCTTCGGCATAGAAACGTTTGGCATTGAGTTTGCCAAACCACGGGAAACGCTGTTTGAAGGAGAGAGCCTGATACTGCATAGGTTCAACTCCTCTGTCAAGCGGTTTTCTTAGCTGTATATCATTGAGTGTGAGGGCGAGATCAGGATTCTGCCAGCGGGTACTCTTCTGAATCTTCTCATCCATGGCAGAGAGTTTGTGTTCGATTGCCTGTATGGAGGGGTGCGTACCCAGTGCATGGCGGACAAGTGCATCGACACTTTGGGCATGAAGCATGTTCTGCAGCAGGAGAGACACAAAGAGTGTTATAGGAACAGTTCGCATCGGTTTTTTACTTCCTTTGTCATATATGTTTAACAGAGTGTATCGGCTTTATGTGCAGGTAGTGTGCACATCTAAATCGGGGATAAATCACAAAGTTTTAATAAAATCTATAGATTTACTTGACAATAAACTTAAAATGTGTTAAACTTCTTTCAGATTTAAACAATTTAGATCGAAGAGCACTTGTAAAAACCCTAGCCATCTACATGGACAAGGGCAGCAGGGTTGTTTTTTTAGAGATTTGTTGTCTCCCCTCCATTGTTAACCAAAGTGTCTAGGAGAACATCTGCTGTTGTAGATGACCTAGGGTCTTTAGAGGTGCTCTTATTGCAATACTCAAGGAAATATTATGTCACCGTCATGCCCTATATCCACTCGAAGAGTTGATTCCAATATGGTGAGACTGATTTCCATGCAGGTTGCACTCTTTACCGTCATTCTCCTTTTTACCCATGAAGTTGTCTTTGCATTTGTACTTCTTTTTGACTTTTCGGTCAGGGCACTGCGCAAGCCGACATTGAGTCCTTTCCATCAGGTGGCAAAGTTTGTACTTCAGGGGTGGGATATCGCTCCGAAGCTCTGTGACGAGTCTCCCAAACGTTTTGCACTCTATATGGGATTGGTGACATCACTGATCCTCGTGATCCTTTATGCTGCTGGACTGAGCAAAGTTGCTACAGTGATCGCAATAATCCTGCTTCTTTGCGCCTTGCTGGAGACACTATTCGATTTTTGTATAGGATGTAAGATATACTACGCTATTCAAATACTGGGTTCCTTGAAAAACAGAAGATTTTCAAAGCACTCAACAAAGGCAACGCAAAACCATGATAGGGATATCCACTAAAACAGTCTATGCTGTCGCTGCACTGCATGAACTGGGCGCTGCTCCCGAGGGAGAGGTGCTCAAGATCAAAGAGATAGCCAAACGCGCATCGATACCGCAGAACTTTCTCGAACAGATACTCTTGGAGCTCAAAAAACAGGGGATACTGCTCAGTATCAAAGGCGCACACGGCGGCTACAAACTCGCCAAACCTCTCAAAGATATCGAGCTCAAAGATGTGGTGATGATCCTCGAATCCGATGTCTTTACCGATATCTGCAAGACCGATGATCCGGCACTGAGACTCTTCTGGCAAGATGTCAAAAAAAATGTTGAAAAAGCATTTGCCATCCCTCTGTCCGAACTCAAACACTATCAGCTCAAAGCCGCACAGGCATTGAATTACTCTATATAACATAATAAATCAAGAGGAAAAAAGATGCATACAGATTTCGAATATTTCAATACACTTTTGGTACATGCGACAGCCAACCAGACAGGTGCGATAGGTCCCGCAGTGATCCCCTCGGCGGCATTTGGCTATGAGAGTGCCGAGGAGGCGGAGGGGATCTTCTCCGGAGAGGTACAAAAACCACTTTACGCACGAGTCGGCAACCCGACCAATGCCAAGCTCGAACAGGCACTCGCCAAAATGGAAGGCGGCTTTGGCGCTATCGCGACTGCATCGGGGATGGGAGCACTCTCTCTCGTGATGACCGCGATACTCGAAGCGGGAGATGAAGTACTTTGTATCGGCGGATTTTTCGGGGGTACCTATACGCTTGTGCGAGAGACCTTCACAAGATTCGGGATCAAGAACAGCTTTTGTGAAGTAGATGACTTCGAGACGATTGAGCGTAAGCTCAGTGAGGAGGTAAAAATGGTGCTCTTTGAAAGTGTGGGCAACCCAAGCCTCACACTGCCGGATATCTCACGTATCCTGACACTCTGCAAAGCGTATCAAACCCTTTCACTCATTGACAATACGGCTACCCCTCTGCTGGTACGTCCTCTCGAACTTGGCGCAGATATCGTGATGCACTCTACGACAAAAAATATCAGCGGTTTTGCGGGGCCTCTGGGCGGTGCAGTCGTATTCAGGGCTGTTGACACAGAAGATGACACACTCCTGCATGAGAAGTATGCACCTCTACACAAGTTTGTCAAAAAAGCGGGCAAAAAAGCCTTCATGGCGATCCTCAAAAAACGGGCACTGCGTGATATGGGTATGACAGCAAGTGCAATGAGTAGCTACATTACGATGCTTGGTCTGGAGACACTTGCATTGCGGGTAGAGCGTATCAACCAAAGTGTCGAAAAGGTAGCCGAAATACTCGATGACAAACTGCCTGAAGGGATCACAGTCAACCATCCCTCACTGCCGCACAGTCCGGATCATGCACGCTACAAGAGCGATTTTGCACAGGGATGCGGCCCTCTGCTGACACTTGAGTGTGGTACCAAAGCACGTGCTTTTGCATTGCTGGACAGACTTAAAATGGTGATCAAGACCGCAAACATCGGCGACAACCGCACGCTGGCACTGCATATGGCAAGCACCATCTACCGTGACTTTACTGAGGAAGATCGGCGTTATCTCGGTGTGACCGACGGGTTGATCCGTGTCTCTATTGGGTTGGAGTCCCCTGAAGTGATCGCAGAAGATTTCCTGCAAGCTGCCGCTCTCTAAGTCTGATCATGCGCAGACAGCTCATATGGTGGCTGCTATGTTGGCTTTGGCTCCTGCCGCTTGCTGCTGTAGGCGATAGCACACTCTCCTATCTCAACGATCTGCGTACGCATGCTGGACTGCAGCCGCTGCATAGTGACAGAGCGCTTGCCAAAGCGGCAAAAGCACATGCCAAGTATGCCTTACATGTGCAGCGATACAGCCATCACGAAAGAAAAGGCATCCCGGGATTTACGGGCAAAACACCTGCAGACAGAGCTGTGCATGCCGGCTATCCTTCCCGCTTTGTGATGGAGAATATCGCTGTCAATACCATCGGTGCCAAAAGTACGGTAGACAACCTGCTCTCTGCGATCTATCACCGTTTTCTTTTTTTGGGATTCGATGTCGATGAGATGGGGCAGGGGGATGCCTCGATGCGAAAAAAGCGTGCCATACAGCAGGTACACGTCTTTGACATGGGTGCGGAGGCTATGGCATCGATCTGCGGGCAGGAGTATAGACTGCGCAACGGGATGTACTATCTCACAGGACTCTGTGCCGATCCGAATAAAAAGATACCGCAATATGTTTATGAAGATGCCAGGGCGACCATCAGGAAGGCGAATGGCAGGATTATTCTCTATCCCTATGCGAATCAGAAGGATATCCCTCCGGCATTTTACAATGAGACCCCCGATCCGCTACCGGGCTACAAAGTCAGCGGATTTCCGATCACAGTGCAGTTTAACCCCTACTATTTTCACAAAACAAAAATGCTCTCTTTTAAGCTCTATGACGATGCCGGCAAGGAGATTAAAAGCAGGCTCATTGATCACCATAATGATCCCAACGGCAAGCTTGAGTCCTATGAGTATGCCCTGATGCCTCTGGCAAGACTGAAATATGCCACACAGTACAAGGCAGTGTTTGATGCTATTGCTGAGGGCAAAAAGATTCACCGAAGTTGGCACTTTACGACACAAGAACCGTCTGCAAAACTCTACCGTATCAGAGGGAAAAAAGCAAAGATAGACATAGGAAATGCCAAGAAAATATGGCTCTATTTCGTTCCGGGAAACAGAAAGGATATTCTCAAAAAGGTACGCCATACGCAGGGGCTGAAGATCCGCTTTGTCGATCAGAATACACTGGAAGTGACACTTCCAAAGAAGCGTTCCCATAGGGGTTACCGGATCATTGGCAGCGGTAGAGAGGTACGCTTTTAGTACTCTCTTTTAGAGTGTGGATTTGAGTCCGTAAAAATAGCTCTGTATCTTGGTGATCGCTTTGGTACCGAGTTTTTCGAAGATCTGTTCGATCTTGTCTTTGGTTTTCCAGACGGGTTTTTTGACACCGGCAAGTTTCTCTATCTCTTTTTTGGCGATATATCTCGTGCCTATGGTATCGACAAGCCCCACCTTTTTGGCACGTGCAGCAGAGAAGATATGGGCATCGGCATATTCGTTCGAGCGATTGATATCAAGTCCTCTTGCCGTCGCTACATCGTGTACAAAGAGATCATAGGTATCTTTGGTGAGACGCTCGAGTTCGGCACGCTCCTGCGGGGTCCACTCTCTGGTAAACGTACCCGCCTCCTTGTAGGTTCCCTGCTTGACCACTTGGGGCTTGACACCGACCTTACGCATCA
>WFYB01000115.1 GCA_015490315.1 Sulfurovum sp.
ACGGTGCGATGAGTACCGCGCAGTGCATACGGCTCAAATATGCTGTCGAGTATCTTGCCGGTGAGTGTGATGTATTGGTGTTGATGGGAGGAGAGGATTTCTTCTCCAACGGTATCCATCTCAATATCCTCGAAGATAGCCAAAAGCAAGGAGAGGACGGTTGGGCAAATATCAATGCGATGAACGATCTGATCCGTTCGATCCTCTTTGCTGAGGATGTGGTAACGGTCGCTTCGTTTCATCGCAATGCAGGGGCGGGTGGTGTTTTTCTCGGTCTGGCGTGTGATTTTGTCGCGGGACGGCAGGGAGTGGTGCTCAATCCGCACTACAAAACACTGGGACTCACAGGCAGCGAGTACCATACCTACACACTCCCCAAAAGGGTGGGCAGTACCAAAGCGCAGGAGCTACTGGATGCCTGTCTGCCTATCTCTGCCAAGGAGGCACACAGCATCGGTATGATCGATGCAGTCTTTGAAAGTGAGAACTATACTGCATCACTGCATGCCTTTGCCAAATCAAAGAGCGATGATGACTACCTCTGGGAGAAGCACGAGTATCTGGAAAGATACGCAGAGGAGATAGAGCGCTGCAAAGAGCGGGAGATTGAGGTGATGTATTCGGAGTTTTGGGAAGAGGAGAGCCCCTTTCATACACTTAGACGTGAGTTTGTCTACAAAGTCTGCCCAAGAGAAACACCCAAAAGGCTCATGGCAACAAACCAAAGGAAGCAATATGCATGAATACAGTGTAGTACAGGCACTCCTCAACCAGTGCGAAGCAGTCGCCCAAGAGAACGGTGCTGAAAAGATCACCAAAGTGGTATGCAAAATAGGGGTAATGAGCGGCATCGAGATACATCTACTTAAGGTGGCATTCGATACCTTCAAAGAGGGAACGATGTGTGCGGATGCGGAATTTGTCATCAACGAGCAGAAGCTCAAGCTGGAGTGTCGTGACTGCGGTCATATCTTTGAGACCGACGAGATACGCTACTTCTGTGTCGAGTGTGAGAGTCTGAAAGTAAAGGTGCTTGACGGGGAAGATATGTACCTCATGAGTCTGGAAATGGAATAAGGAGAGAATAATGCAAGAATACTGGGAACTTTATATGAAGCAGATCGATGGCAAGCCTGCCTCGGTACTCTTTAACGCCGGGATTTCGATGGAGAAGGAGGAGCTGCAATACAGCTATCCGATCATCGCTTTTGTCAAAGTCAAACTCAAAGAGCCCAATGAACGGGGAATGCTAAGCGAATCGGAAGAGCCGGAGATATCCTATCTTGAAGACAAGCTTGAAGCCTCTTTGATCAAGTTTCGTATCGGGAAGTATGTCGGTCGCATCATTAGCGACGGGTATGTGACTTTCCTCTACTACCTGCAGTTTACCTACAACTGGCAGGATTTTCTGGAGTTTGCGCTTGGCGAATTTGAAAGTTATGAGATCAGCAGCGGTTATCAGGATGATGACCAGTGGGGATACTATCAAAACCTTCTCTACCCAAGCCCCAAAGAGTGGCAGATCATCCAAAACCACAAAGTCTGCGATGCGATGCGTGCCAAAGAGGACAACCTTCATCTCCCCCGCGCAATAGAGCATAAGCTTTTCTTTACCGAGAGTGAGGCAGAGCGTGATGCGCTGATAGGGAAGCTTCAAAAGGAGGGCTTCAGGGTGCAAAATGAGATTGAAAATGAAGAGGGCATCAAGGGGCTAAGCTTCTATCGCATCGATAAACCCTTCTATCACGATATCGATGATCTGACACTTGCGTTGATAGACCTGCTTGAAGCACACGGTGCCAGCTATGATGGCTGGGAGACAAGCATTGTCAAGTCATAATCCATTGGTACGGTCAATGATCTCTTGTAATGATACCTTTGAAGAAATCGGGGTGGCTTCGATACCCTTTTTCTTCAAATACTGCAACACCACCGAAATATACCCCTCAAATGCATCTTCGATCGTCTCACTTAAAGCGATTTCAAAAGTCACATGCTGCGGCACAATGCCTATGAGCATCGTTTCCGGCACTTCGTAGCCTTGCAGTTCAAGCATATCAAGACACTGTATCACCCCGATCTCATGTGCTCCGCCGCTGTTGAGTCCATACCCTGCAAGCTCCTGTGCCGGGATAGCATAGATCGATGCCGGATCATCCTCCAGCTCGATGGAGTCAAGGATCAAAATAGGATCACCCTCAAGAAAGTAGTTAAAGAGATTGATGCCTTGCACACCGCCGTTTACAATATTCACAACAGGGTCAAAGGTGAAGTTTTGCGACAGATAGCTTGCCGCATAGACACCAAGCCCGTCATCTTTTTGCAGTATGTTGCCGATACCTATGATTGTCATTTCGCTTCAACTCTTTCTGTAAGTGGCTATTGCGGTGGGCAGATAAAATGACGCATATTGAGTGTCTCAAGCTGATCTTTCCAGGCGAGGATATAGTGGGTATCATCGATTGTGTAGAACGCATGTGTATCGGGGAAATAGTGCTCTGCCACTTTTTCAAATCCCTCCTGAGTGAGAGATGAAGA
>WFYB01000116.1 GCA_015490315.1 Sulfurovum sp.
GTACGGTGTTGATAGTCATAGATGATCTCCTCAAGTTCTTTTTTCGTAAAGTCAGGCCAAAAGGTCTGAGTAAATGCAAGTTCACTGTAGCTAAGCTGCCATAGCAGGAAGTTTGAGAGGCGCTGTTCTCCACTTGTTCGTATCAGTAGATCGATATCACGGTAGGGGGTTTGCAATGCTTCAGAGATGTCATGCTGGGTGACTTCCCGTTTCCCCTCTGCGAGGAGCTTGTTGACCGCCATCGTAATCTCGGCACGCCCCCCATAGTTGAGTGCGAGGATTTGTGTGAGTTTACTGTTCTCTTTGGTAAGCTCTTCTGTTTTGCGAATCCTCTCTCTAAGAGGTTTGGAAAAGGCATCCAAATCGCCAATCGCAAGAAAGCGTATACCGTTTTCCTGATAGGTAGAGAGTTCATTTTTGAGATGCTTGTCAAGCATCTTCATGAGAAACTCCACTTCCATCTTGGGGCGTTTCCAGTTTTCGGTACTGAATGCGTAGAAGGTCGCGCTCTCTATGGTCGGGTGTGCAGCACAGTAGGTGGTGATCTCCCTGATCACCTCGGCACCCTTTTCATGTCCTTTGGTACGTTTGAGACCACGGGTATTTGCCCATCGTCCGTTGCCATCCATAATGATAGCGAGATGTTTCAGCGGTGTCTCATGCTTGCTCAAGCGTTTTTGCCTCATCTAGAATTTTCTGTGCCAGAGTGAACTTATCCGCTTTGCCCAATGGTTTGACAGCATCTTTGGTGACAAAGATGATCTCATTTTCATCTGTTCCAAAACTCTCTCTGTCTTTGAGTATATTAAGGCAGACTGCATCGACTTTCTTTTTCTCCAGCAGCGCCTTGGCATTCTCCAGGGCATTGGCTTCATCCATCTCCGCTTTGAAGGCTACTGTTCTGATATCGAACTTATCGAGCGAAGAGAGGATATCCGGGGTCTGGGTCAGTTCGAGGTTCCACTCGTTCCCAAGAGCGGTTTTTTTGAGTTTGCCTGCCTGAGGGAACTTCGGTGTGTAGTCGGAGACTGCCGCGACCATAAAGAGGTAGGGGATTTTTTGGATCAGGTGTCTGGGGTCGGCACTGTTCATTGATGCACGGCTCATCTTGCCTTTTTTGGCGACACGTATGGCATCTTTGGTGTACTCAAGCAGCTCCTGGGTCTCTTCGACCTCTATCGTATAGATATCTTTGGGCAGCCCCTGTGTATCTTTGGTAGTGATGTAGCAGACATCGGCCCCTTTGAGATAGAGTGCGAGTGCGACAGCTTTTGCCATCTTGCCTGAGGAGTAGTTGCTCAGATAGCGCACATCATCGATCTTCTCACGTGTGCCTCCACCGGTGACCACCACACGGCGATCCTCCCAAAATGGATCTATCATTAGCGCCTTGGCAGCTTCATAGAAGATATCTTCAGGTTCAGCAAGCGCACCGGCACCTGTGTCACCGCAGGCAAGCAGTTTGCTTTGCGGGTCGACAACGATGATATCGTTGACACGCAGCATCTTGATGCTGCCTTCGGTGTAGTGGTTAGCAAGCATCTGCGTATTTGCCGCAGGGGCTACGATCAGCTTCCCTTTGAAAGCGAGCGCGGTCTGCAGCAGGATATTGTCTGCGATCCCCTTGGAGAGTTTGTTGAGTGTATTGGCTGTAGCAGGTGCTATGAGCATGACCTCACACTTTTTGCCCAACTCAATATGGTTAAGCTCGCTACTCCAGCTCTCTGTTTTTTCAGTGAGGACAGGATTGCGTGTGAGTGCCTCAAAAGTAAGTGCAGAGACAAACCGTTCTGCAGAGGGTGTCATGACCACATGCACTTGTGCACCTGCTTTGACAAGCAACCGGGCGATGTCACATGCTTTGTAGGCTGAGATGCTGCCGGTAACCCCCAGCAGCACCTGCTTGCCTGAAAGATTGATAGGCATATTAGCTCTCTCCAAAAAATTTATAAAAGAAGTTTTTGACACGCTTAAGCGGTGTTCTAGAGATTGCCAGTTCACCCTGTGCGATATCTTTGTTGACAGTGGTACCTGCTGCGATCATCACATCATCCTCGATGGTGACAGGGGCGACAAGTTGTGTGTCGCTTCCGACAAAGACATTTTTGCCGATCTTCGTGGAGTACTTGGCTTTGCCGTCATAGTTGCAGGTGATCACACCTGCACCGATGTTGCTTCCCTCCTCGATCGTTGCATCGCCAAGATAGGCAAGATGTCCTGCTTTGACTCCGGTGAGGGTAGACTTTTTGACCTCTACAAAGTTGCCGATATGGGTATCTTTGAGCAGAGAGCCTGGACGTACTCGCCCCATCGGACCTACGTCGGAGTGCTCTATGCGGGATGATTCGACAACTGAATGGCTCTTGATATGAGAGGAGATGATCTCACTTGTCCCAAGGATGGTCGCGCCGTTTTCGAGGATACATTCACCTTCAAAGCGTGCACGGCAGTCGATATAGATCGTCTCAGGCAGACGCATGATGACACCTTGACGCATTAGGTCAGATTTGATTCTGTGCTGCATCAGCTCCTCTGCATGTGCAAGATCAAGCTTGGAGTTGACCCCTTTGAACTCCTCTTCTGCAACAAAGACAGGATGTACTGTTTTGTCTTCATCTACTGCCATCTTGATGATGTCTGTCAGGTAGTACTCCTGCTGCGCATTATCATTGGAGAGTTTGGGGATATAGCGATCAAGCAGCTCTTTTTTGACGCAGTAGACACCGGCATTGACACTTTTGATCTCTTTTTGTGCGGGGATACAGTCTTTCTCTTCGACGATCTCGTGTACTTTTCCGTTAAGTATCACAACCCGACCGTAGCCGCTTGGGTTTTCCAGCTCTATGACAGACATATTGATATCGGCATCCCCTTGGGTCAGTGCCTTGAGTGATGCTTCAGTGACTAGAGGCATATCGCCGTTGAGAATGAGGGCTTTGGTGTGTTTGACCTTGACCCCTTTCATCGCACCGCCGGTACCGGGGAACTGCTTGGCATCTTGCATATGGAAATGTATCTTGCCGATCTCATCACTGTAGGCTTCTTCGATCGCTTTTTGGATGCGCTCTGCCTGATGGTAAAGTACAACAGTGATATCATCCGAGAGCTTCAAAGCTGCATCGATTGCATGAAAAAGCATCGGTTTTCCGGAAATTTCATGGAGGACTTTTGGGGTAGAAGATTTCATTCTGGTCCCTTGTCCTGCAGCAAGAATAACAACAGATATAGACATGATAAAATACCTTTATGGACAAAATTAGTTAGAGCGATTATACCAAATTGTGATTAAAGGGGGTTATCTATCAGTTATGGTTGTGCTGTACGTATGAAAATTACGACCAGCACTCTCTTATACGTTCTAACACTTGATCATAGCATTACCAGAATTCTTTGTTTTTTTGTTCTCTCTGTTCTTGAAGCGTAGGATTTAGAGAAGTGTGCAACTGTTTTGACAAATTTAGACGAACTCCTTGTGCTCTTTGTGTTTCAATGAGATCTGAACCAAGAAGTGAGCGAAGTCTATAGATAAGCGTACGCAAAGATGACGGGCTTGGTGGTGCATCTTGATATAGCATCTCTTCAAGAACACTTAATGGTACATAATTTCCTTTTGCATCAATGAGTATTTTTAGCAGATTGAGTTTTTTACCATAGAGTGAGATCTTTTTGTCATAGGAGTATAAAAAATCGTGACGCAGATCAAAATGAAACTCTTCATTGAGCTGAATATGGTGGATAAGGGGGTTTTCTTCGAGATTTTTTTGTGCTAGTTTGAGCAGAATAAGAAGCTCTTTGTCATCGATAGGTTTGACAAGGTACCCCAGAGGATGTGTATCAAGAGCGGATTCAACTGTTTTGTCATCTGTATACGCGGTAAGGTAGATGACAGGGGCTTGCGTTGGGAGTTTGTGATAGAGGGCTATACCGTCTATAGTATCGTTGAGATGAATATCCATAAGGATAAGATTGATATGTGGATGGCTTTCTACCAGATCAAATGCTTCTTGGGGTGTAGTGGCATAGTCTATTATATCATATCCCTCTTTTTGAATTTTTGTAGCCAGGTTGAGTGCTAAGAGTGTTTCATCCTCAACAATTAAGATATGCAATCTAGCTCTTTGCATCATTGTTTCTCCTTCCAAGAGAGTGTCACACGAGTCCCCTCTGAGTTTTCAATACTCAGGTTTGCATGAAGCTGTTTTTTGCTGAGTGTCTCGACAATAGTTAAACCCAAAGAGGAACTTTTAGACTGTTTCATATATCCCTTTCCATTATCATAAATACTCATATATATTG
>WFYB01000117.1 GCA_015490315.1 Sulfurovum sp.
GTTTGAAGTGGGTATAGGCATGCGTTACTTCTCCTATATACTCGGCAGCACACAGCGGTACTTCGGTAACAGGGAAGCCCCAGAGACCGTGCAGGAATTTCCCTTGCCGTTTTGTGAGGGCGAGTTTGTTGTTGTAGAGGTTGAGCATGATGTGCTGCTCTCGTGTCGGCACGGTGCGTCTTTTTTTTGTCGGATAGCGCTCCGGGGCATCTTTGCCTTGGCAGATACTCTCAAAGGGGCATACTTCACACCCGGGTGCTTTGGGTGTGCAGAGGGTTGCTCCGATGTCCATCATCGCCTGATTGTACTCAAAGGGGTTATTTCTGTCGACCATCTCATAGGCGATCTGCCAGAGGGCTTTGTCATCGGCAGATTCCATGGCATGGATGCGGCAGAGGATACGTCGCACATTGGCTTCCATGACTGGTACAGGCTGGCGGAAAGCAAAGGCGGCAACGGCATGGGCAGTATTTTTACCAATGCCGGGAAGCTTGATAAGCTCCTCTATCTTGGAAGGTAATGTAGGAGCAGCACCTTGTGCCTGCCCTTGAACCAATATTTGCGCCGTCTTATGTAGATTTTTGGCACGGTTGTAGTACCCAAGCCCTTCCCACATCTTCAGCACCTCATCAAGCGGTGCATTGCCGAGTGCCTCAAGTGTGGGGAATTTCTCAAGAAAAGGAAAGTAGTAGCGCTCCAAGACGGTTTTTACCTGTGTTTGCTGCAGCATCACTTCACTGAGCCAGATAGGGTATGGATCATCCGTGTTACGCCACGGCAGGTCGGTTCTGCCGTGTTTTGTATACCAGTCTCGGATATTCTGATGGATAGCTTTCATAGAGGTTTTCATGGAGGGAAGTATACACGTCTTTCTTCGATATATTCCTTTTTTATCAAATTTTAGCTAAAATCACGGGATTATAACAACGCACAAAGGACTGTAGTGAAAGTGACAACAAAGAAAATCGATGATGCCAATGTACTCGTAAGCGGTACACTCGACGGCGAAACGATCAACAAAACAATCGACAAACTGGCAAAAGAGGCGGCAAAGCAGATCAAGGTAGACGGCTTTAGACCGGGGAAAGTGCCTGTACACGTCGTCAAGCAGATGCACGGTGAAAAGCTGGCTCAGGATGCTGAGGGCGAAGCGCTCAGAGAGCTTATCGATGCAGGGATCAAAGAGGCGGGGATCGATGCGGCAGATATGATCGGTCAGCCGACATTCAAAAAGTATGACAAAAAAGAGGATGGCAGTATCGAGGTTGAGGTGGAGATCTCTACCAGACCAAATCCAGAACTTGAGGGATATATGGATGTCGTGCCAAAATTTGAGAAGCCAAAAGCAGATCCCAAAGAGGTAGAGGCAAAACTCGAAGAGCTGGCAAAAGAGAATGCGCCGTATGAGAAGCTCAAGCGCAAAAGAATGCTTAGAGAGGGTGATCTTGCGGTTATCGATTTCGAAGGTTTTGTTGACGGTGAGCCGTTTGAAGGCGGTAAAGCGGAAAACTTCGAGCTCAAGATCGGTTCGGGACAATTCATCCCCGGGTTTGAAGAGCAGCTGATAGGTATGAAGTATGATGAAGAGAAGACGATCGATGTCAAATTCCCCGATGAGTATCCTGCCAAAGAGCTTGCCGGCAAGGATACACAGTTTAAAGTCAACCTGCATGAGATCAAGGCACCTGCAGAACCGAAAGTCGATGATGCACTGGCTCAAAAACTGCTGGGTGACGAAAACGCTACTGTAGAGACACTCAAAGAGAAAGTCGAAGCACAGGTAGAGACTGCTGCACTCTCCAAGCTCTACAACGAAGAGATCAAGCCCAAACTTGTCGAGGCGCTTGTCGAGAAGTATGACTTCGCACTGCCGAACAATATCGTAGAGCAGGAGATCGATGCGAAGATCAACGCAAAAGCCAGAGAGATGAGCGAAGAGGAACTCAAAGAGTATCAGGAGAATCCTGAAAAGGTTGAGGAGCTTCGTGAGTCTGTCAGAGAAGATGCCCAGAAGAGTGTCAAAGCTACTTTCATCGTCGATGCACTCGCAAAGAAAGAGGGTATCGATGTAGAGGATCAGGAAGTGTCACAGGCTATCTACTATGAAGCAATGATGAGCGGACAGGATCCTCAGCAGGTGATCAAATACTATCAGGAGAACAATCTCCTCCCTGCGATCAAAATGGGTATGATCGAAGACAAACTCTTCGGCAAAATGCTCGGTCTGGAAGAGAAATAATCTTCCCCAAACAGACGGCATTTTTGCCGTCTGTTAACCATTCTAATGTATATTTGAGTTGATTTTCAATTGAACTATACATTAAAATATCACAACCATTTCAAAAGGCAAACAATGAGTTACATTCCTTACGTAGTAGAACAGACAGGGCGCGGTGAAAGATCATACGATATCTATTCGCGTCTGCTTAAAGACCGCATTATCATGCTCAGCGGCGAGATCAACGATGCGGTGGCATCTTCTGTGGTAGCACAGCTGCTTTTCCTCGAAGCGCAGGATCCGGACAAGGATATCTATTTTTATATCAACTCTCCAGGCGGGGTGATAACGTCCGGGTTTTCTATCTATGATACGATGAACTATATCAAGCCTGACATCGTGACGATCTGTATGGGTCAGGCGGCATCTATGGGTGCATTCCTGCTTGCGTGCGGGGCAGAGGGCAAGCGCTACGCACTCCCTAACGCACGTATCATGATCCATCAGCCTCTCGGTGGTGCGCAGGGACAGGCGACGGATATCTTGATCCAGGCAGAAGAGATCAAGCGTCTCAAGGATACCCTCAACCACATTCTTGCAGAGAAGACAGGTAAAAAGGTCAAGCAGATCGAAAAAGATACCGATAGAGACAACTTTATGTCTGCACAAGAGGCAGTCGAGTATGGACTGATCGACAAAGTGCTGACCAAGAGCTTCGCGTAGGAGACAACAATGGTAAGAGAAGTGGTCATCTATCCCGACAAGCGGCTCAAGCAGGTCTCCAAAGAGGTAGAGGCATTCGATGCCGAGCTGCACGAGCTTCTTGATGACATGTATGATACGATGATCGCACGCAACGGTGTAGGACTCGCTGCAATACAGGTAGGGGTCGACAAGCGTGCACTGATCATCAATATCCCGCTCGAAGATAAAGAACCCGAAGCGTCACAGCCCCGAGAGAACACACTTGAGATGATCAATCCGGTCATTATAGAGGCAGATGGCAAAGAGAAGTTCCAAGAGGGGTGCCTCTCTGTACCTGGCTTCTATGAGGATGTCGAGCGGCACAAGCATGTCGTGGTCGAATACTACGACCGTTTCGGCAAGAAGCATACGATAGAGGATGACGATTTTCTCGCTATTGCCATGCAGCATGAGATCGACCATCTTGACGGCAGGGTCTTTGTAGAGCGCCTCTCCTATATCAAGCGTAAAAAATTTGAAAAAGAGTGGAAGAAGAGACAGAAAGCCTCATAAACCCATCTCTTTTACACCCCTTGGGCGAGCATAGCATCAGCCACTCGCTTGAAGCCCAATATGTTAGCCCCGCTGACAAGATCCATATCCAGTTCATACTCATCACAGGTTCTTTTGATATGTGTATAGATATCTGCCATGATCTTTCTGAGTTTCGCATCGACCTCTTCGGCGCAGAGATAGTTATGCGTATGGTTCTGGCTCATCTCCAGTACACTGACCGCTACACCGCCGGCATTTGCAGCTTTTGCCGGCGCAAAGACCACACCGTTTTGTTTGAAATAATCGACAGCTTCAAGCGTCGTAGGCATATTGGCACCCTCGGCAACCACATGCACGCCATTGCTGACAAGTCTTTGGGCAGCATGAATATCGAGTTCATTCTGTGTGGCACAAGGGAAGGCGGCAAAACAGGGTATCTGCCACACATAGTTGGAGCCCTCAGGGTATGCCTCTTTGCGGATATAGGAGGCACTCTTTCTGCTTTCGGCATAGGCGGAGAGGGAGAGGCGCTTGACCAGCTTGATCTCTTTGAGCAGCGCAAGGTCGATCCCGTTTGGATCATGGATCGCGCCTGTCGAATCTGAGCAGGTCACAGGGATGGCTCCCAGGGCATAGAGCTTTTCTATGGCATGGATGGCGACATTGCCCGCCCCGCTGATAGTACATATCTTGCCTTTGAGACTTTCCTCCATGTCTTCCAGGAGCGTCTGTGTGAAGTAGACCAGTCCATATCCGGTAGCGGAGTTTCGTCCTTCGCTTCCGCCGAGTGAAAGCGGCTTGGAGGTGATGATGCTGTTGTAGGTGTTGGTCAGAGTCTTGTACTGCCCGAAGAGATAGCCCACTTCTCTCTCCCCCACACCGATATCACCGCCGAGGATATCGATATCTGCACCCACTGAGTTGTAAAAGGCAGTCATAAACGCCTGACAGAACTTCATGATCTCCTGATCACTTCTGCCTTTGGGGTTAAAATCCGCACCCCCTTTGGCACCGCCGATATGCAAACCGGTGATAGCGTTTTTGAAGATCTGCTCAAATGCGAGAAATTTGAGGATATCGGGATTGACAGTAGGGTGGAAACGTACACCGCCTTTGTAGGGACCGAGTGCATTGTTAAACTGGATACGGTAGCCGTTGTTGATCTCGATCTCATTGCGGTCATTGAGCCATTCGATGGTAAAGTGGATCTCACGGTTAGGGTAGATGATCCGTTCTACGATTCTATTTTCTGTATAGTGCGGATGTCTTTCTATGGCAGGACGGATCGAAGTCAAGACTTCACGAAGCGCTTGAAAAAAGTTGTAGTCCCCTGCGCAGCTGCTCTGTTTTGCCAGATTGAGCGCATTTTCTATATAATCCATCGGTAGATTCCTTAATGTTAGATGCTACTCTAATTATAGTCAAAAATATGACAATTTGACATATATTTCTCTTTTTTGCACCAAATATTTCATACTTTCAGCATGAATGCAAAAGTAGATAGTGGTAAACCACCAAAAACGGCAAAAGTCAGAACCAAACCCAAAGAGAAAGCGATCGTCAATGCACTTGCTTGCGCGACACTTGACGGGGTCAATGCAAGGGTCATAGAGGTCGAGGCGACATTTACCAAAGGGCTTCCGGGGTTTTCGATCGTGGGTCTGGCAAGTTCGGACATACAGGAGGCAAAAGAGCGTGTAAACAATCATAGTTCATTGTACTCAATCAAATATTATTGTACAATCTTCTAAAAAAGGATTGTAATGCATTTGAATGTTTACAAAAACTTTTTTGAAGATTTAAAAAATGATCCCAACTATTCAAGATATGCGGCATATGAAAATGATGATTTTATTATTGCAGCAATCAGCTCCCCTTTTTATTCAAAAAATCCTAGATTAATTAACGAACTTTCTGTTTATGTCTATTTTGCCAACCTAAATAAAGATATTGTCGTTAGAAAAGAGTATGCATGGGAATCACTCTCAAGAACTTATATCGGGCATATGCCTTTGAGAGAAATGAACAAAAATGGTTTTAGCAGCATATCTTGGTTTGATTATAAATATAAAAAAAGAAAACCGACATCTTTTTGTTTTGATACAGAATCCTTTAAAGGATTCATAAAATATAAAGATCTAGAAGAAAAATATGGCTTAACGTTCTGGATACATGAAAGACCTGAGACCAAAGATATTATGGAAGAAACCATCTCCGTATATGAATATGGGAACCATGTTGTTTTAATTCCTTCAATTGTAAATATTCAAGCATTTTACGCAAAATCTGAAGCGAACTCCCTCTTTGACGCATTGGGTAGTCCTCAAGGGTTATCATTAATGGTAAACTCGTCCGGATATGAAATGGATATGGAAACATATCAAAACTTTTATCACATATATGCAACAGGGCTCTCTCATATCGCAGATGCAAAAATGCTACTCTACTATAGTTATGATAAAGATATCACCGATATTTTCAATCAATGTGCGATGGATATAAGTTTTGGCAAAAAGATTGAGGTAAAAATACCTAAAAAAGGATTGATTAACTTCAAAGCAGATAGCTTTATAAATAGGTATGGAGAAAAAACAATCTCTTTTGTTGTATCAATTCATGCATCAAATCTCTCAGATGAAGTGATACATCAAGTTGGATCATATATTAAATTTCATCACCCTAAAGCATATTTGTGGACACAGAGTAGGGAGAATGATGAAAACAGTAGTCCGATGAAAGACACACCGTCAACAAATATCTTGGATGATAACAAAAAAGTTGATACTTCCGAGATACCTATGGAAGTAGAAGCAAAAGATATGTATACATCCAGTACCGGTTCAATAGGACTGGAAATTGAAGTAGTTTCTCCCGGAGAAAGAGAAAGAGGGATTTTAAGAAGATCTCCCAAACGAGACAAGAATATCAAGTTTCCAAGCAGCAGAACACCTAGAGGTGGTGCGGGAGAAGGTAAAAGTATAGAAAATAAATCAAGTTCAGAAATTTTGGAAGATATACAAGAGGCAGATAGCTTAAGCTCGACTATGGATATCGCAAAACTCTTAATTGATAAAGGATTTGATGTTGAGCATAAGACTTTTTATATTCCATTTTCCAAAAAGAAGTCCACAAGACCTGTTTTTTGTTATGTAGATAGCGAGAAAAAACAACGAAGGAGATGTTTTGTTCTAAAAGCATCAGGAGTTTATAAATATCGTACTATTGTTTTCTTCTATGTTCAGGTTGAAACAAAACAAGATCAGACTAAAAAAGAGATACTGATTATAAAGAAAAATGATGACTTTGACACTATGGTGGAAGATGTCATTATGCCAGCTATTTTGGATCAAGTTGAAAAAGGGAACCGAAAATGGCTAAAAGATCGAAATGATATTTTACCTGGAGAATATTTTTTCTCAATGAGGCGCATGAAGGCTGAAAGAGGTACACATTTTCTTGATAGGATATTTTATAGAGTGATAAAAGAATAATTAAGAAGATAAGATAATATATAGATTATAATTATCAAATAAAAATCAAGAAACGGTAGATTCATGTCACAAATAAAATTTAAGTTAATATTGTTTGCTCTAATGTCAGTTGTCTTTTTAGGATGCTCCAAGAGAGATCATGCCACCGAAATAGTGATCTACACTTCTGTAGATCAGGTCTATTCTTCAAAGATATTTAAAGACTTTGAACAAAAGACCGGCATCAAGGTTTTAGCGGTTTACGATACAGAGGCTTCCAAAGCAATAGGCCTGGAAAAAAGGCTGCTTGCAGAAAAGTCTCATCCTAGAGCTGATATATTTTGGAATTCGGAACCGATACGCACAGCACGACTGGCGAAAGAGGGACTTTTTGAGTCTTTTGAAGCAGTTTCTCATCCAGAATATAAGGATAAGCACTATTTTGATCCCGGAAAAAGATGGTTTGGTCTGGGTGAGCGTATACGTGTGATCATCGTTAATACGAATCTGCTGAAGCCCAAAGATTATCCGTCCTCTTTCGATGATCTGTGGAGCAAAAAATTTAAAGGCAAAGTTGCAATTTCCTCTCCTTATATTGGAACAGCCGCAACACATTTTGCAGCACTTTATCATGATATGGGAAAAGCCGAATTTGTGCATCTCCTAAAAAGGATCAAACAGAGTAATACTGTATATCTTGCCGGAAACTCTGTGGTAAAGGATGCAGTAGGTGCAGGGAAATTCTCTTTGGGAGTAGTCGACAGCGATGATGCGCTTGCCGGCATAAAAGAAGGGCTTCCAATCAAAATGCTCTACTATAACCAGAATAATCGGGGAGATTTTGCGATTTTTGGTACGGTTGCTATGCTAAAAGGTGCCTCTCATTCAGAAAATGCCAAACGATTCATTGATTACCTTTTGACCAAAGAGACGGAAAATAAAATGATCCATATGGGAGCTGTGCAATCATCGGTTTTCAAACAGAACAGATCATCAGGCATAAAAAGTTGGACTGAGGATCCCAATAGCCTACTGAACGACTTGCATCAAAGTTACATATTGCTAAAAGAGATTTTATGAGGATTCTGTTTTTTTTGACTCTGGCAGTACTGTCTGCACCGTTCATACTTTTAAGCAGTTTGATGGTTTTGGGAGTCTGGGAGACACAAGATCCGTTCACATATTTTGCAAGCAGGGCATTCCTTGAATCGTTTAAGCAGTCTCTACAACTCTCTTGTACGGTTGCTCTAATTTCTATGGGAATAGGATCAGGGTTGGCTTATGGCTTTTATACGATTATGAAGAGAGGCTATAGAAGAGTATATTTTTTTACGCTCTTGCTGCTTTTTATGATACAGCCGGTGATCCTGCTTTCAGTTTTCAATCAAGTTGAAACCTTTACCCAAATGAATGCTTTTTGGCAATCTGTCCTGATAGGTGTTTTACATCTTGCTCCCTTGGCTTCTTTGTTGTGGATTTATTTCTTTACTCTATTGAATATGAATGCCTTATATGTTTCTGGACAAATCGCTTCACGATGGAACAGCTGGAGGTATATCCTGTTTCCGCAGTTGAAGATCCGGATAGGTGTACTTTTTCTATTGCTATTTATTTTATCTTTCATTGATCAGGAAGTACCATCTATTCTGGGTTATCGGACTTATACGGAAGACCTGTTGGCACAGATGACCCTAATGGAAAATCTGGAACATATTGTATTGGCGGCTTTCCCTTCTTTTGTCTTAGCAGCTATTGCTGTATGGGGATTTATATATTTTGCTAACGACATGCATTACCAAATTTACTTTCAAAAACAAGGTATGAATCAAACAAATCGATATATCGGCAATAGTATGATTTTTCTCATCCTGGCTTATTTGTTTTGGATGATTTACATGCTCAGTACAACACTTGCAGATATTTCTCTGAAGGGTTTGCTTAAAGAGAATAGTGATGTAATTATACAAAGTATTGTATTGGCATTACTTACAGCATCTCTCTCCTTGGGAATAGTACTTTCTTTAAAAGAAGGATTGAAGCGGTATGGTTCAGGGATTGTTGCATTGATTGTGATAGGGTTACTCTTTTTTTACATTCTCGTTCCGCATGCTTTGGTCTCATTGGCATTACTGGAAATTTATCAATGGATAGGGTACCTGGGTGACAGCGGTGATTATTTGATATTCATCTTTGGGTATCTCTTTATCTTACTGCCTATAACTATGGTACTGCTTTATCTGCTTCAAAAATATGAAAGAGAAGATCACTTTTTAACATTTTTCCCCATAGCATTTTATGATAGATGGACAAAGATCATTTTACCTAAATATAGTATTCAATGGACCATAGTACTGTTTGTCACGGCATTATTCGCACTCAATGAACTCTCTGTTTCTATACTTCTGATACCGCCCGGTTTTGAGACGATGGTAGTACGTATCTATAATCTGTTGCATTATGGAGACAAGGCAACGATCGCCTTTTTATCACTGGCGCAACTCTTTTTTGTTATACTCCTATTCATCCTTCTTGGGTGGTTGAGCAAAAGGGTGGCAAGATGATTCATA
>WFYB01000118.1 GCA_015490315.1 Sulfurovum sp.
AGATATAGATTCTAACAGTCTATACAAAGGAGTATCTCTCCTTTGTATCTATTCGTATTACTTCCCTCAACACAATACACATCTTTTGAACAAGTGCAGGTTTTCTAAAAGCACTACGTAATATTTTTAAATGAACTTGGGCTATAATGGAGTACTTGTTCAACACTACAATACAAAAGGATAACAATGAAACAATTGATCAAAGGCTTTATGGTGACACTGTGTGTCACGACCGGGCTTATGGCTACAGAGGCAGGCAAAAGTGCAGCAGACATGACATCGTCTGAGGCAAATCATGTCAGGGTCTTTACATCAGATAACAGTGACGGAAAGATCACACCGAAGACAATCCAGGCAGCGTTTGAAAAAGCGGGCTTCATGGTCGAAGCAAACAACGATATGAATGCTCCTTTCAAGCGTGATTTCAACAATACAAATTTTGATGTCTATAATCTTATGGTGCTCTGGAAGAAAGATACCTTTAGAGAACTTGGTCCCAAGTATCAAAAAATCGGACTCTTCACACCACTGAGCATGTCTATCTATACCCGCAAAGGGGAGAAGAGTATCTCTGTCTCTTCTATCACTCCTGAGGGTATTGCAGCGATGACCGGAATCCCTGCAGATGAGAAGGCACTGGTGGCACTGGGAAAAAGCATCGAGGATGCTCTCAAGGCAGCTATGCCAAAGGGTCAGTTCGTCAAACTGCCATACAAGATGAAGTCGCCGGAAGGTGCACTGGTACATGAAGCGTCGTTCAAGGCAGGTGATGACTGGGAAGAGACCAAGGATGATCTGGAGATGAAATTTGAAGGCGAGTTAGCACCAAATGGATTTGTTTCACCTGCTTTTGTGGATCTCAACTACGATCTGGATGAGCATGAGATCGATACTTATGAGTTCTATGATGCCTACTCTATCTGTAAAATCAAAGTGATTTACACTGTATCCAAGCTGCATCCCGAAGCAGGTGCCTTTGCTCCGTGTACGATGTATCTCTATCTCAAAAAAGGTGATGATACGATCCATATGGCATTCCCAACTGTACATAAGTGGATCAGTGCGCTCAATATCACCGATAAAGAGTCGATCGATGTACTGCTTGATGCGCAAGGGAAATTTGAAAAGATTCTTGAGAAGATCACTGGTAAAAAAGAGCCGGTCAAGAAAGAGGAAGCCGCAAAAACGGCTCCTGCCAAGAAGTGCAATGCCGGTGCCAAATGCGGACAGGGTAAATGTGGAGGCGCTAAATAGTGCTTCATCGGTCGGGGAGGCTTCTCTCCGTAAAAAACATTGGAAAATATTTCTATATATCTTCAGCGATCAGATAGATCGCATCCCCCTTTTTTATCTCTCCAGCTTCAATGACTTTGGCAAAGATCCCTCTATCGTTGCAGAGTAGCTGAGGCAATATCGGATCGATTTCGGTTAGATGATCACACATCGTGCAGTATTGGCTGATCTCCAGAACAGCAGTGCCGATATGTAAGCGTGTGCCTGCATCGAGCAAGTAGGGATTGTAGTCCATCAGGATATTTTCGCCAAGCAGACCGTGATCCATCGCTATGCCTTCATTTTGGGCAAGTGCATAACTATCGGTGCTGGTTAGTAGTACAGAGCGTTGTATATTTTTGTCATAAAACTTGTCTGAACATACCCCTTTGGGATCCACCTGCATCGTAGGTACCGGGATACGTCCAGAGACACCGGATTTGGAGATAAAAAGTGCAACAACATTGCCAACAGGCATAGGCTTCATCGATAGCTCCTTTTGTGATGAGTGCGTGTGAAATCCTATCATAATAATGATAATGAGAGGACATAGGGCATTTTTCTTGCTATTTAGATATATTTATCTTATGACAGTTATAGAGATTATTGATAATACGGAGTAAAATAGTTACATAAAATGATGAATTGATCCAGATCAAACTTTAATTGATAATTTTTCCTCATTCTCTAATTTATTTTTTATATAATGATGCATATGACTTTTTATGGGTTTCCCGGTCATTTCCAAAATTAATCAAGGAGGAATAATGAATAAGATCATGAAAACATCTAAAGATGTTGAAGCTGTATCTTCTGAAGAGATTCAGTCAGACAGAAGAGACTTCTTTAGAAAAACAGCAACTTATTCTGTCAGTGCATTGGCTGCGGCAAGTGTGATCGCACCTGTAGCTATCGATGCAAGTGAAAAGAAAGAAAAATGTGAAGGTGGAGATCCTGCGATCATCGAAGAGAAGCCTTGGGGTACGACATTTGGTTATCCTGTTACACACAATCTCTATGGTCAGCCTTCTCCATATGAGCATAATGTAACAAGAAGAAATACCAAACTCCTCTCTTCCGGAAACTGGTATGCTTCTATCGCAATGTGTCCGATCCAAGATCTTAACGGGATCATCACACCAAACGGTCTGTTCTTCAACAGATGTCACGGCGGTACTGCGGAGATCGATCCAAATGAGCATCGCCTGATGATCCACGGATTGGTTGAAAAGCCGCTTGTATTGACTATGGATGAACTCAAAAAATATCCAAAAGTAAGCAGAATCCACTTTATCGAGTGTCCTGCAAACGGCGGACCGGAGTGGAGAGGACCCCAATTCCCGTCACTGCAGTTTGCAAAAGGTATGATGAGTTGTGCTGAGTGGACAGGTGTCTATATCAAAGATATCCTCAAAGACCTTGGACTCAAGCCAAACGCGAAATGGATGCTTGCAGAGGGTGCGGATAACTCCCATATGGGAAGAACAGTACCTATTGATAAAGTACTTGATGATGCGATCATTGCCTATGCACAAAACGGTGAAGCGCTCAGACCTGAGCAGGGATATCCTATCAGACTGCTTGTACCGGGCTGGGAAGGAAACCTTCATGTCAAGTGGCTGTGTCGTCTTGAATTCTCTGACAAGCCATACTATGCTAAAGAAGAGACTGCAAAGTATACAGTACTCAAAAAGACAGGTAAAGCGATCCAGCACTTCTATGCCAATGAAGTAAACTCTGTGATCACATCTCCTTGTCCTGAGTATCCATGGACAGACTTGAAAAAAGGTGATATTGTTGAGATCGAAGGTCTTGCATGGTCAGGTATGGGTACGATCGAGGGTGTTGATATCTCTTTTGACGGCGGTAAGAACTGGGTTGAGGCGAGTCTCAAAGGTCTTGTACTGCCTAAAGCTTGGACCAGATTTAGCTATATCTATAAGTATGAAGGCAAGCCGCTTCTTCTTTCAAGCCGTGCGAGAGACGATGCAGGATATGTTCAGCCGAGTGTCAAGCAAGAGCGTGATGCGCTGGGTGTAGAGTGTGTCTACCACAGAAACGGAGTCCATACATGGGAAATTACAGAGAAAGGAGAAGTGAACAATGTTCAAGTCTTATCATAAAATCTTGCTATCAACAGCATTGGTAGTAGCGACTTCTACAGCTGCGTTTGCAGCGTATGATGCATCACGTACCTATCCGAATGGTAAAAAAGTTATCGATGGCGGTGTCGCATACCTTGTGAAAAACGGAAAAACTGCTGTCTATCTTGTGAATACAAAAGCGCACAAAACAAGTTTCAAACTGGGCAGAAAGCCCTTGAAGTGTGAAGAGGATGCGTGGGATATCGATGTCATGTATGACGGTACAGGACTTCCAGAAGGCCATGGTACGCCGGAAGAGGGATCAGAAGTTTATGAAGCAAAATGTGTTGCTTGTCACTTCGACTTCGGTTCAGGTGGATCAGGATATCCTGCACTCGCCAAAGGTAATGCCTATGAGCTTCATAAAACACTGAAAAACCAAAGACTGCATCCTGATGATGAGGGTCCAGTCAGAGTTTTCGGTACCTATTGGCCGGTAGCGAGTACACTCTGGTGGTACATCAAAACAGGTATGCCGCATCCTGCACCGCTCTCACTGAGTGATGATGAAGTCTATGCACTGGTAGCCTATATCGTACAGCTCAATGAACTGAAAGTAGACGGCGAAGAGCTGGATGATGATACAGAGCTTAACAGAGAAAACTTCTTGAAGATCGATATGCCAAACAAAGACGGTTTCGAGCCTAAGATCCGTAAAGGTCCGGATACAGTACGTGCATACTTTGACAATCCAAAAAACTTCGGCGGTAATAAAAAACGCTGTATGAAAAACTGTTTTGAAGGCAAACCGGTACTGGCAAGAATCAATGGTAAAGGAATCAGTGACTATCTGCCTCCTATCTCAACCAAAAAAGATCTGCCAAAGAAAAAAGAGGCTGCTGCAGGTGGAGAGGGCAAGAAACTCTATGAAGCAAAATGTGCAGTGTGTCACGGTACTGATGCCATGGGTGCTCCGATGGTCGGAGACAAAAAAGCTTGGGCAGCTGTTCTCAAAAAAGGTCTTGATAAAGTGATCCACAATGCGATCCACGGTATCAACGGTATGCCTCCAAAAGGCGGAACGAACCTGCCAGATGAGAAGATCAAAGAGATCGTCGAGTATATGATCTCAGCGAGTAAGTAATAGCTGGGGTTCGCCCCACTATTATTACACAATAAGCGTGTATGATTCGAAGTATACGAAAGTATCAAGTTAACAAAAGAAAGGAAAAATGATGACAAAAAATATTTTTAAATTGGGTCTTGCTGCATTGGCAATGACAGCAGCGGTATACGCAAAAGACTATAGAGCTGAGAAGCCTGATGCATGGACTGCAAAAACAGTACCAGCTGCAATCGAGGCACTCTATGGAAAGATCACACCTGCAGAGTCTGCAGATGTAAAACTGAATGCTCCAGATGTAGCGAGTAACGGTGGTGCAGTACCTGTGTCTGTGAAAACAAGCATCGATGCAAAATCTATCGCAATTCTTCAGGATGCTAACCCTGAAAGCCTTGTCATTGTATTTGATCAGAATGAGAATACTGTGCCTAACTACGGTATCAAAATCAAGATGAAAAAGAGCGGTACGATCACTGTGATTGTTGAAGGTAAAGATGGAAAATTCTATTCTGCTAAAAAGACACTTGAAGTTGCACTTGGTGGATGTGAAGGTTAATCCTCACTCTTTAACAAATTTATAGAAAATACTAAAGGAAAAATAGATGAAAAAATTAATGCTAGTACTTGCAACATTTGCAATGATGTTCACTGCTGCGAATGCAGAGGCTGCTAAAACAGTAGAGCCACAAAAAGTCAAAATGAAGATCAAAGCGAAGATCAAAGGTGACGTGGTAAAAGTAAAAGTAGGTATCACACATGACATGCTTACCTATGACCAAGCGAAGAAGAAAGGTAAAGAGGCAAACTTTATCACACATATCACAGGTACAGTTGGTGACAAAGTAGTGTATGATGCATCTACAAGCCAGTTCCTTTCAAAAAACCCATTGATCAAATTTGAATTCAAAAGCAGTGCTGCTAAAAAGGGTGATATTCTTAGAATCACTTATACTGAACTCAAAGGTGGGGTCTTCTACGACGAGAAGAAGATCAAGTAATCCTCCAATCCTATCGAGCCTTTAGGCTCATGGGATACTTTCTCTTTCCCTTATTCTCTTTATCAATTACCACAATGCACCTTCTAAGATATATAATTTCCATTAAGAATGTAGTGCGGCTTTTTGTTCCCTTTCTTTAGGAGAGTACTTTTGTGTGGGAACATGATCATATAAAATATGGTAAAGTGTTTATCTGCTATCCGTAAAAGGGTGTGTTAGAGTTTAGCGTACATCAGTGGTGTCGAAGTAGAGGGTGATCTTTCTGGTTAATGTTGCAGCTTTGCGTGCTTCGAAGTGTGCAGAGATATCAAAGTCATCTTTGCCGTACCCTTCCTTGTATGCTTCGATAAAATGGGTATAGTCACTCTCTCTCATCGCAGTGACTTCATAGGCAACGATATCATAATATCGGTTCTCAATCACCTTCTCTTCTCTGGAGAGCTCATTGAGGTTGATACCGCCATAGCGTTGATCTTCTGGGAGGGTCATATGCATCTCTATGTGTGTACGCATAGAAGCGAGCGTGTACTCTGTCTGTGTCAGCGGTGCAGGAAGGGGAGGAAGAAGCTTTAAAGCTGCATCGATAGTATAGCCCCAACCGCCTTCTACAGGGATTGAGAGATCAAATGCTGAGCGGATAACGTCACTGATAGAATCTGTGGCAGGAATCTCTTTGAATTGATCGGACATATGGCTTCTCCTTCCTATAGGGGGTATTATAGCCCTGCCTCTTTGATCGCTTCAGTCTGTGCATGGGCGATGAGCGGGTCGATGACCAGCTTGAGGTTGCCATTGTTCATGATATCATCAAGGGCATAGAGTGTCAATCCTATCCTATGGTCTGTTAGCCTATTTTGCGGGTAGTTATAGGTTCGTATCTTCTCCGAGCGGTCTCCGGAGCCAACCTGGAGTTTACGTTGACCGGCTGTTTCATCCAGCTGCTTCTGAAGCTGTGCCTCATAGACACGTGCTTTGAGTACTTTCATCGCTTTGTCTCTATTTTTGTGCTGAGACTTTTCATCCTGGATGGCTACAACGATACCGGTAGGGATATGGGTCAGACGCACGGCAGAGTCGGTGGTGTTGACCGACTGTCCACCACATCCACTGGAGCGGTAGACATCCATTTTGACCTCATTGGGCTTGATATCAACTTCGACATCATCGACCTCCGGGATGACCGCAACAGTGATGGCAGAGGTGTGTACACGACCTTGGGTCTCAGTGTCTGGTACACGCTGTACACGGTGGGTACCGGCTTCGTATTTGAGCTGGGAGTAGACACCCTGTCCTTTGATCTGTGCGATCAGCTCTTTGTATCCTCCTGCAGTGCCGTCACTGGAGCTGACGATCTCTACTTTCCATCCCATTTGCTCGGCATAGCGTGAATACATACGAAACACATCGGCAACAAAAAGGGCACTCTCGTCTCCCCCCGCACCGGCACGCAGTTCAAGATAGATGTTTTTGTCATCGTTTTTGTCCTTGGGGATCATAAGGATTTTGATCTCCTCTTCAAGCTTGGGAAGAAGGGGTTCGAGTTCGGCAAGCTCCTCTTTGGCAAGGTCACCGAGTTCAGGATCTCCAAGTAGCTCTTTGTTCTCAGCGATTGTATCTGCAGTGTCGATATACGCTTTGGCTTTCTCTACAAGTTCGGTAAGCCCAGACTGCTCTTTGCTGAGCTCTGTCATGCGCTCGATGTCACTGGCGATATCGGGTGAGCTGAGGAGTTTCGTGATTTCATTGTGTCTGTCGATAAATGGCTGAAGTTTTTCTTTGAACATGATTGGACTTTCGGTGTGAATGGTAATTATAGAAATATTTAAGTATATCGAGATCACCCAAAAGGTGATCCGGGAATTAGCAAGGTGCTAACAGAGCAGTCCGGGAAACACTACTCAGTGATAACGGGCTACGCTTCGAGAGCGTTGACCATTTTGTGAAGGCGGCTTACTTTTCTTGAAGCAGTCTGCTTTTTGATGAAGCCTTTGCTTACGAGTGAATGGATATATTTGTTCGCAGTCTCAAACGCTTTTTGTGCAGCTGCTTTGTCAGATGCCGCAACTGCCTCATGGACAGCTTTTACGATATTTTTGATTCTTGTTCTGTAGTATCTGTTTCTTTCTGTTCTTTTCGCAGTTTGCAAAATACGTTTTTTTGCTGACTTATGGTGTGCCATAATCGATTCCTTTTAATATTTTGGTTGTGATCACTTCTGTCTAGAGTGAAAATAGTTCGCGAATAATATCCAAAATTAGATTAAATATATATTAAAAGAGACGTTACGCGTGCCTTTTTGGGGACTAGATGCTCCCTTAATCTTTTTTCGGTTAAAATTAAAGCCAATAAGCTCTTAAGAACAAAAGGATTTGATTTGACACTTTTCGGAACTGACGGTGTACGCGGCAAGGCGGGCAAGAAGGTCACTGCTGCCAATGCCATGCGCCTTGCCATGGCGACAGGCATACATTTCAAGAAACATGCCAGAACCAATAAGATACTTGTAGGGAAGGATACCCGAAGAAGCGGCTATATGATCGAAAATGCGATCGTCTCCGGATTGACGGCGGTGGGCTTTGATGTGATTCAGATAGGACCTATGCCTACGCCGGCGATTGCCTTTTTGACAGCGAATATGCGTTGTGATGCGGGGATCATGATCTCTGCAAGCCATAACCCGTACGAAGATAACGGCATCAAATTTTTCGATTGGTTCGGCAACAAGCTCAACCGTGAAAAAGAGGAGCAGATCGAGGCGATCTACAATGACGATGCCCAGATCGAAGCAGCCCAGGTAACCGGCAAGGCGATCGGAAAATCCAAACGGATCGATGATGTGGTGGGCAGATATATTGTCCATATCAAAAATTCATTTCCTGAGGATGCCACACTGTGGGGGAAACGTATCGTTATTGACTGTGCAAACGGGGCAGGCTATATCGTGGGGCCTACCATCCTGCAGGAGTTGGGTGCCGAGGTAGTCGTGATCGGCGACAAGCCTGACGGATTTAATATCAATGAAGGGTGTGGTGCGATGCATCCGGAAAACCTTGCAAAAGTTGTCCTTGACAAGCGTGCTGATATCGGTATCGCACTTGATGGGGATGCAGACAGACTGGTGATGGTCGATGAGAAGGGTGAGGTGATCGACGGCGATAAACTGATGGGTGTCCTGGCGGTACACCTGCAGGAGCAGGGGCTGCTCAAGGGTAGTGGTATGGTAGCTACAGTGATGAGTAACCAGGGGCTTGATGAGTACCTCACGGCACATGGCTTGAAGCTTTTACGCTCGGCCGTAGGAGACAAGAATGTCGTCGAGATGATGCAGGAGCACGGGATGAACTTCGGTGGAGAGCAGAGTGGGCATATCATTTTCGCCGACTATGCAAAAACTGGAGACGGGCTGACAAGTGCGCTGCAGGCACTTGCCTATCTGGTCAAGAGCGGGAAAAAGGCGAGCGAGGCCTTCAACCCCTATGAGTCCTACCCACAACAACTGGTGAATCTGCGTGTGGAGGAGAAGCGTCCGTTTGAGGAGATAGAAGGGCTCGATGAGATCAAAGCAAAGGTCGAAGCAGAGGGGATGCGGCATCTTTTCCGCTACTCCGGTACGGAGAACAAGATCCGACTTCTGCTTGAGGGCAAGGATGAAGCGGCACTTGAGGCAATGATGGAGGAGTGTGTGGCGTTTTTCAAAGGTGCGCTTGCCTGATGCGTGCCTACGTCATTTTTCTACTATCAGCGATAGGGGTCTTTATCATCGATCAAAATATTAAAACGCTTTTTGTGGAGGGATACTATCGGCAAGGAGCGTGTATCGATCTGGTGCTGCATTACAACAGGGGAGTCGCCTTTTCGATGTTCGCCTTTTTGGGACCCTATCTCAAGTGGATACAGGCACTTTTGATAGGAGGCATCCTGATCTATATCTTCAAAGAGGGGTACCTTCGCCGTTATGCGTTTCCTCTGGGACTTTTGATCGGCGGCGCACTGGGCAACCTCTATGACCGTTTTGAACGCGGAGCGGTGGTCGATTATGTGGCGTGGCATTGCGGTTTTGACTTTGCCGTGTTTAACTTCGCAGATGTGATGATCGATCTGGGGATTGCGTGGATCGTGCTGATGGTCTATCTCTCTTCCAAAAAAACTGCATAACAATGATCCGTTATCTATTGGGATGGTTTTTGCTTCTCTCTTGGCTTGGTGCGGATATCCTGCCGGCAGAGATCACTCCCGCAGGTGTAGATCGGCACTACATGGGGATCAGGATACTTGACCAGAAGGTGCTGGATGTAGGCGCTATAGAAGGTATCAAATTTGCCGAGATCTCCGACCTTGCGTATGACAAAAAACACGATCTGCTTTATATGGTCAGCGACAAAGGCATCCTCTACAGTTTCCGATGTCACTTCACCAAGGATAAGATGACGCTTCATCCATTGAGGGCAGGATATCTCAAAGATCGTAAGGGAAAACGGCTCAGGAAATGGAAGCGTGACAGTGAAGGGATGTGTCTGGACAAGAGGGGGCGTCTGCTGATCTCTTTTGAGGGGGATGTGAAGATCGCATGGTTTCACAAAAACGGCACTAAATTTGGCTGGATGATACGCACATTTCCTCTGCCCAAGGAGCTACGGAAAATAAAACACTATCGCAGCAAAAACAAATCACTCGAGGCGCTTGCCTGGCATTCGGAGTACGGTATTTTGACTGCTCCTGAGTGGCCGCTGAAGCGCTATCACAAAAAGGCGCATACCATCTACTCCCTCAAGGGCAAACGCTGGTTTTTCCGTGCGGAGAAAGAGGCGCGCTCCTCGGTAACAGCTCTGGAGACCATGGACGATGGCAATCTTTTGGTGCTTGAACGCTCTTTTACCGGTATCTTAGAGCCTTTTGTGGTGACACTCAAACAGGTTTCCCTCTCAAAGTGCCCGAGAGAGTGCCCAAGCAAAGTGATCGCCAAATTCAATACCCATAAGGGATGGGACATCGATAACTTCGAAGGGCTCTGCCGAGTTGCCCCGCATCGTTACCTGATGGTTAGTGATAACGGGGACAACTTCTATCAGAAGACGCTATTGGTCTACTTTGAAGTGTTGTAATCTTCTTTGGGTATAATCGGCACATGAAACGCATAGTATATTATCTGGTTATTTCGTTGGCACTGCTGGGCAGTACGTGGTTCTCTTGGCAGGCGTACCAAGAAGCGATAGAATATGAGCAAAGCACCAAAGCACTTGTCGCACATCTGGGAGCGAAGGAGCAGGCGGAGTATCGGCTCAAAGAGCTTGCTGAGCGCTTTTCGATGGGACTTTATAAAAACGGCAAAGCCTCCCAAATCAGCAAGCTCAAAAAAGAGCAGACACTGCACAAAGAGGCGGCAATGCGCTATACACTCTATGCTATGGGGGCACTGCTGGTGGTGCTTGGGGGCTATTTTTTTGTCTCGTTACGAAGTTTTACATTTTTTGGGAGTCTTGCCGCTTTGATCATGCTGATATTTGGTCTGATCACACCGATACTGATGGTGACGATCCACAAAGAGGTAGAGTATCTTGGGGATGTGGTACTCTCCTTTGAGTCCAAAGGGGTGATCGGCTCCATCGAGAAGCTTTTTGGGAATGGAGATCTTGTAGTGGCATTGGTGATCCTGCTCTTTTCGGTGCTGGTGCCGCTGGTCAAGACTCTCTCTCTGCTTTTCATATCTCTCTTTATGGAAAACAGATTTGCGCACGGTATGGTGAAGTTTTTCAAAATGATCGGGAAGTGGTCGATGGTCGATGTCTTTGTCGTAGCGACATTTTTGGTCTACCTGACCGCCAACAAGGGGGAGGTAAGCCGCGCAGAAGTTGAGGTAGGACTCTACTTCTTTTTGGCATACGTGATCATCTCGATGCTTGTCAGTCTGAGTGCTGACAGGATGCTGCATCAGCAAAAGCAGGTATCAAAGGCTTAGCGCTTAGATCACCATATCGACATCACTGTGATCTTCAAACTGTTTGAAGAGCTTGTTGCGCTCCTCTTCGCTCTCTACGGTACAGGAGGCGTTGTAGCTGTGGAACTTGCCTGTTTTTGATACATTGCCGGCTTTGGCGGTATGGGCTTTATCTCCCATGACCTCTTTGATGCAGGCTTCGAGTTTCTCTTTGTCGCGTCCGATGATCTTGTATCCCCACTCAGTAGGGTAGTTGATCTCCGGTCTCTCTTGTGTTTTGTCGTCAAGAATCATCGATGACTCCTTTGGTTTTTATTTTATTATACACTTTTTCGCAGGGTATTTATGGAACAAAAGTCTCAAATCTCGGGATAGAGATTTGGGAAAAGTAGCTACTATCGGCTGAAGTCTCCGGATTTCCCGCCGCTTTTGTGCTCGAGCTGGATGTTGCGGATGACCATCCCTTTGTCGATCGCTTTGAGCATATCGTAGATCGTCAGCAAGCCGACGCTTACACCGGTAAGTGCCTCCATCTCAACACCTGTCTGACCGTTGAGCTTGGCAGTAACTGTCAGTTTGAATCCGGGCAGTTCGGGAAGCTCCTCGATATCGGTCTTGACCGATGTGAGCATAAGCGGATGACACATCGGTATAAGTGTACTGGTCTGTTTCGTCCCCTGGATCGCTGCAATGACGGCAGTCTGCAGTACGGGCCCTTTTTTGGCGGTGTTGGCGATAACAGCATCGTAGGCTGCCTGTCCCACTTCGATAATACCGCTTGCCGTGGCGATACGGGTCGTACTCTCTTTGTCGGAGACATCGACCATTTTGGGTTTGTTCTGTTCATCAAGATGTGTGAGGTTCACAATGGTTCCTTCTGTCATATTTTTCGCATTTTAGCATAAATGGTGCAAAAGTATGGGGTACGTATGACGTAAAAAATAGAATAGTTGACGATTTTATTCCTAATTATGTTTAATTTAAGCATCAATAAGATAAGATTATCCCAGTCATAGACTAAGATTATTTAACCGCATGCCAAGGAGACGGAATGAACTATGCATATATCAGGCAGATGCCGCATTTTGTACCACTCTCCCAACAGCAGCGCGATATTCTCTCGTTTGCCATGGAGCATCATTTGGATATAGAGAAAGAAGTAGTAGAATACTCCAGCAAAAATGTCTCTTTGGATGAGCGCAAGGATTTTGAATCTTTCATGCAGAATATCCGCAAAGGGGATCGGCTTGTCATCTCCAGCTTCGCAGTCATCAGTGACAAAGTCGAAGAGATCGTCAAGGTGATCAACTGTATCTTGAGCCATGAAGCGACGCTCTATATCTGTGCTCCGGAAACAAAGATTGACCGCAATACAAAGCTTCTAGATGTATTTCCCCTGCTCAACGATCTTCGTCAGGCACAAGAGGAGAAGCGTGTGCAGATAGGCAGACCCAAAGGGAGCCGATCCTCTTCGAAGTTCGATGTCTATCATACTCAGATCATCGCTATGCTTAAAGAGGAGATGAGTGTCAGTGCAATCGCCAGAGAGCTGGGGGTGAGCAGAAGTTCACTCAAAGACTATATCGAGTCAAGAGGGCTCAAAGAGCTTATAGGCGGTTCATGGATGAAAGAGCTGCCCGCATCCAGACAGATTGAGAATGTGGTTCTGATCTGTCCTTTTGAAGAGGCGGTAAAGCAAGAGAGTCAAGAAAAAATCAAAGAAAAGGTATCGTAAGATGGAAGCATCAATCAACACAAACACAACAAACCAAAAACCGAAAAAGAATATGGCAAAAGAGTATCTCAAGGGATGGGTACCCTACAGGATTAAACGCTACTGGGCGTATGTCGCTGCGACGATATTTGCACTTGTACTGCCTTGGATCAAGATAGGAGGTCACCATATCTTTCTCTTGAGCTTTGATCATAAAAAGCTTGAGTTGATGGGGGTGCAGTTTGATATGCAGGAGCTCTACCTCATGCCTTTCCTGCTGATGCTGCTCTTTTTGGGGATCTTTGCCGTGACTGCTGTAGGCGGCAGGGCATGGTGCGGCTGGGCATGTCCTCAGACGATCTTCCGTGTGATCTACAGAGACGGGATCGAGACCAAACTGCTGGGGCTGCGCAAAAATATTAAAAACAAGCAAAAAGAGCCCGATATGTCCAAGCCTGAGAACAAGGTGAAGAAGGTCATCGCTATCCTGCTCTGGTCTATTCTCGCGATCATTGCAGCGGCTGATTTCATGTGGTTCTTTGTCCCGCCTGAAGAGTTTTTCAAATATCTCGAAAATCCCGGTGAGCATATGATCCTGATAGGGTTTGTCGTAGGTATCGCACTCTTTTTGATCGCGGATGTGGTCTTCATCAAAGAGAACTTCTGTGTCTATATCTGCCCCTACAGCCGTGTGCAGTCTGTGCTGTACGATGATGACACGCTGATGGCGGTCTACGATCCTGTTCGCGGGGGTGAAATCTATGAGGGGCACGGTAACGACAGACATAAAGCATTTACCAAGAAAAAAGAGCTGCTTGCTGTCGATCCTGACGCTGAGTGTACGACCTGTGAGAGCTGTGTGACGGTATGTCCTACCCATATTGACATCCGTAAGGGGCTGCAGTTGGAGTGTATCAACTGTCTGGAGTGTGTCGATGCCTGTACGCAGGTCATGGGAGCGCTCGGCAAGCCGAGCCTTGTACAGTGGTCAAGCGAGAGAGAGACTGTCAAGCATGAAGGCAAGACAAGAATCTGGCGTCCGAAAGTGATCGCATACTTTACAGTATTGACGATTGTCCTGGTCGCGCTCTTTACAATGGGAAGCAAAAAAGAGCATATGCTGCTCAATATCAATAAGAGTACGCGACTCTACAAGCTGCTTGATCACGGTAGGGTACAGAATGACTATATCTTTATGTTTGCCAATACAGACAGCAAACCGCATACCTATACTTTTGAGGTGGTCAACAATGATAAGATCAAGATCATCAGACCCAAAGAGCCGTTCAAGCTTGGTGCAGGCAAGAAGAAGAAAAAGGTAGTCATCCTTGAAACGGATGAGAAACTGGTCAAGAGCGGCGCAAAAAGTGTACCGGTACCGCTGACGATCAAGGCGTATGCAACAGATGATCCCAAAAAGATTGCGGTAGAGAGAAAGACGGTCTTTGTCTATCCTTCTGAGAATCTGCTGAAGAAGTAGTCGCCAAGCACGACTATGGGCGTGCTGGTCAGGAGTGCCACGGCATTTTTGTGCTATGATGACAGGCAAAAAAGAGCAAGGAGAGAATATGTCAAAAGTACTGGTCTTAGGCGGGGGATTCGCCGGTGTTGAAGCAGCGATTTTTTTGCGTAAGCAGGATCTTGATGTTACATTGGTGAGCGACAGGGACTATTTCTATATCTATCCGACCTCTATTTGGATACCTACAGGCGGTGCTACACGGGAAGATGTCTCGATTCCGCTCGATCAATTGGCGATGAAGCATGGCTTTAAGCTGATCATCGATCCGGTCAAAGCATTGGATGCCGGAAACAAGAAAGTGACACTGCAAAGCGGCAGAAAGCTTGAGGATTTTGAATATCTTGTCCTGGCGATTGGGCAGGAGAAGATCCATCACGAAGGGATGGAACATACCCTCTCTATCTGCGGCAAGCCAGAAGAGGCTGATGAGATGTATGCCCGTTTGGACAGTCTGATCGCCAAAGGCGAAGGGAAGATCGCGATGGGATTTGGCGGCAATCCGAAAGACAGCTCTGCTGTACGCGGGGGACCGGCGTTTGAAGTACTCTTCAACGTGCACAACTATCTTAAGCGAAAAGGGGTGAGAGAGAAATTTGAGCTTACCTTCTTTGCCCCGATGGAAAAGCCCGGTCAGAAGATGGGTGAAAAAGCACTGAAGATGATGGACAAAATGTTCAACATGACCCATATCTCCAAAAAAGTGGGAAGCCCTATTGTGCGCTTTGAAGAGGATGGTATCCTCTTTGAAGATAACACAAAGCTCGCTTCGGACTTTACGATGTTCATCTCGGCAGGCAAGGGGCACTCGGTATTTGAGGATAGCGGACTGCCTCTGAACGATGCCGGATTTGTTGTGACCAACGAGTACAATGAAGTAGAGGGTTTTGAAGGTATCTATGCGATCGGAGACAGCGCGGCACTTCTGGGACCGGCATGGAGAGCCAAGCAGGGGCATGTGGCTGAGGTAATGGCACGTAACGTAGCTTACAATATCTTCCAGCATATGCAGCGGATAGAGTCGAAGCGAAGCTATCTGGAGCATCTGAATATCATCTGCGTCATGGATACCGGAGATGGTGCGGCATTTGTTTATCGCAGTGATAAGCGTGCATTGATGATACCCATGCCGATCATCGGTCACTGGATGAAAAAAGGGTGGGGATGGTACTGCCGCAATTCAAAACTGGGCAGGATACCGAGAATACCAGGGCTATAACTGAACATTATTTTTATTATAATCTGATACAATTCTGTAAAACATATTGGAGAGAGAAATGAAAACAGTGACTGTATTGGAAAAATATCCGGTTTATACCATTGAGATAGATAAAAACAAAACAACTTTTCAGGATATCGATGAGATTTTCTCTTATTTCCGAGAAAAGATCGAGGCACATCCTATCGCAACCTATATCGGTGAGTTTGACCACTATGCCCATACGACTTCTCTGGAAACAGGTGAAGTTTCCGGCGAGATCAAAGCGGCAAAAAACCTTTTGTGCTGCTTTGGCAAGGTTTTGCCAAAACCCGAAGTGTTGGCGGTAAGACCTCGCTCTATAGGCGTTGCGGATATGGGTACACACTTTAGTATCAGCTTTATGGAAGCGCCTAACCCGGATGCCAACAAGGCGATGGAAGGCTGGGTCAAAGGGATAGAAAACCTTTGAAGAGACATGAGCAATAGGGTGCTATTGAGCACCGAGTTAAAGAAAAATAAAAATGAATTTTTCTTAATTAAGAGTAAATTTATCCTATTTAAGTCATAATGCATGTACAAAAAAATTTAAAGGACATTAAATGGCAACAGTAACATTTAAAAACGACACAGTATGTAACCTCGGTGGTAATGAAGTAAACGTGGGAGACAAAGCTCCTGAAGTAACAGTAGTAAACTCTAACCCAATGCTCCAAGATGAGACAATCGGTGGCACTGGTAAAACACAATTGGTTATCGCAGTACCTTCACTCGACACAGGTGTATGTGATGCGGAGACAAGAAGATTTAACGAAGAAGCTGCAAAGCTTGACGGTGTAGAAGCGATCACAGTCTCTATGGACCTTCCATTCGCAGCAGCAAGATGGTGTGGTGCAGCAGGCGTTGAGAACCTGAAAGTATGTTCAGACTTCAGAAACAAAGATTTCGCAAACGCTTACGGTGTACTTCTCGCAGACGGACCACTTGCAGGATTGACAGCAAGAGTTATCTTCGTGATCGACAAAGACGGCAATGTTGTATATAAGCAAGTTGTACCGGAAATCACAGAAGAGCCAAACTACGAAGAGGCACTTGAAGCGGCAAAAGCTGCAGCAGCGAAGTAATTCTTCTCACGGAAGCAGACTGCTTTCGTGATCTCTTTTTCTCCATCCCCACATTTTAAACCATTACACTCTTTATCTTTATTTTGATACAATCATTTTGACCTTTAGGACACTTTTTAGCCAAAGGAGAGCGTATCCGATATACACAGAAGCAGATCGACAAGTTCAACCGTCAGAAATACATCACAGAACTTGAAAAGATATCGAAAAATCTATTTCGTATGTTTCGTGATGAAACGATCGATGCTGAGCATTTCAAAGAGAAATTCCAAGTGTTGAAAAAGAAGTTTGATGAGCGGCTGGCGGTGCAGCTTGATTCAGAGTACCACAAACAGCTCAAGTCGTATATTATACGATTGTATACGCAGACCTGTGAGGATAGCAGTTTTGATGATGAGAAACTCTCGGATATACGAGAAGCGGAAATGAGCAATCTCAACAGACTGCAAAAGCTGAAAAACGGCACAAGTTACAAAAAAGATAAACATAAAGCGAAGAGAGCCAATGAAGATTGGGGATAAAGCCAATATAAAACAAAGGATAGAAATGATGAAAATGAAGTGGATGATAGGTATGGTAGCGGCAAGTGCGGCACTGATGACCACAGGGTGCATGAAGCAAGCTCCGGTAGCCTATGGAAAAGCGGACAAAACACCTTATGAAACCAGACAGTGTCTCAATGAACTTGCACGCGGTGCGGAGATCAGACAGGATCAGTTGATCGACCGTATCGAAGCATACAAGAGCCAGAGAAAAATTGTCGGTTACCGAAATGGAAAAGTGGTTTTTGAATCCAAAATGTCTCTGGGAAAAAATGGGGACAAAGGGAACAAACTGCAGGCGGGCGATTACCGTACACCGGAAGGGAACTATCGGATCGTCCGAAAAAAATGTGATCCGAGACTCTACAGATCATTGATGATCTCTTATCCAAATAAGGATGATATCGCACGTGCAAGAGCAAGGGGAGTGAAGCCTGGCGGATATATTACAATTCACGGACAGCCAAAATGGAATGCGGACGGACGTGGAGACAGCTATACCTTGGCACATGACTGGACAGAGGGCTGTATGGCGGTACCGAACAAAAAAATGGCACAGCTTTGGGCAGGTGTCAAGAATGGGGTTCCGATCACTATTCATCCATAAGCAAAACTTTTGCTGCTTTTTTAGCTTAGTTTGATAAAGGTTATATTATCATATTGAATAATATTGGACTTTGAAGGAGAAATTGATGAAGAAAAGTGTACTTGCTGCAGGGATATTTTTGGCCTCTGCGTTGTTGATGGGAGGAGGAAATGTCAATCCGAATCTCTCCGAGGTAGCAGATATTCCACTGAAAAGCTGTAAAGCGAACAAGGTGTATATAGAGCATGATACAAAACTGATGTGGCAGGATCAGCCCTATGTGGATGCAGAAGATGGTGCTTATAAACGCAACCGTTCTGTAGGCAAAGCAGGAAACTGGAATCATGCGATGAATTATTGCCGCAGGCTCATTTATGCCGGTTACAGTGACTGGAGATTGCCTACAGCAGATGAGTTGATACATGTACATAGAAAAAAAGGGCAAGTGTTTCACTATTATAGATCCAATGATTTCTGGAGCTCTACCCCGACGACAGATGTACGTTACTATGTGGTCTATCCTGCAGATGCCTATCAGTATAAGCGATATAAGAGAGAATCAAACTATATCCGATGTGTCCGTTGTATCGGAGAAGAGCGGGATATCACAGCGCGCAGCCGATAGACCCCTCTACAGGATCTTCAACTCCTCTTTGAGCAGTATGCCAAAAGAGCTCTGCACTTTCTCCTTCGCAAGTTCAATGAGATAGAGGGCATCTTCAAAGGTGCCTCCTCCTTTATTTACGAGAAAATTTGCATGGATATCACTCCACTGCATCCCTCCCTTTTTTGCTCCTTTGAGTCCTACTGCTTCTATGAGTCTGCCGGCATAGTCCCCTTGTGGGTTCTTGAATGCCGAGCCGGCACTTGGGTCGTTCGGCTGGTTGGAGCGCAATGATAGGAGCGTATCAAGCAGTACCTGATCAAAGCCGCCTGTTGTCTCAAAGCGCGCAGCTGTAGCGATACCGGGCAGCTTGGCAAAACGGTAGCCGTGTTCGATCGCCTCTTTGGGTATCCATCTTCCCCCTATCTCGATACTGTGAAGGATATTGAAGACTTCATACTCCTTGACCCCCGCATTCATCGCCAGCATACCGCCGAGTGTACCGGGCAGCTTGGCACAAAACTCAAAGCCACCGATATTGTGTTTCTTGGCATAAGAGACGATACGCCCTGTCGGCATAGCGGCACCAATTTCGAGCATATTGCCGCTCTGTTTGGCATAGGCAAAATCTTTGGAGAGCACCATCAGCGGCGGGGGTGCAGGAGAGACAAGCAGGTTGTTTGCCCCGCCGATGAGGTAACGATCATCAGGGATGGTATCGCCCTTTTTTATCATTAGCACCTCTTCGGGCTGACCGATCTTGATGCTGCTGTATTTGGAGAAGTCGATGGTCTTAAAAAACAAGGAAGACTCCTACTTCGACCGCAGGTCGCTGTATTCTTTAGGTATCAAATAGTCCTCTGTTTTTATCGGGCACTCCCACATGCCGTGTTCAAAGCCTATTTGATAGAGTTTGTCAAGGGCTTTGAGTTGTAGTGGGCTCAGTTCTACTGAGGCATCGGAAGCGTACATCTCCAGATATTTTGTGAGCATGGCATCGGAGATGCGCACGAGGTTATCGTTTTCCAGTTTGGTGCAGAGCTCCTCTTTGCGGGCATTGGCGACTTTGACACCTTCGATGAGAATCTCCTCGATCTCAATAGCACGTGTCAGGGGCATACTCCTGCGCAGTGCCATGCCCCCAAGCGGCAGCGGCAGCCCCTCGCCTGCCAGTTCGACCCAGATATCCCAGATCTCTTTTTCTACCTCGAGACTCTCGTCAAAGTTGAGGATAGATTCATGGATGAGTACACCCGCATCTACCTCGCCGCTGACCACTGCCTCTTCGATCTTGAGAAAATCCATATAGACCGGACGAGCCTCAGGGTAGTAGAGACGAAAGAGCATGGCATTGGTGGTGTAGCGCCCCGAAAGGGCGACTTTGAAGCGGCGCCCCAGCTTCTTGCCTTTGCGTTTGATGAGCTTGGGACCATACCCCTCTCCGAAGCTGACAGCGGTGCGCAGCAGTGCGTAGTCATCTTTGATCAGCGGATACATACCGAAGCTGATAGCACTGACATCGTAGGTGCCTTTCATCGCTTCGACATTGAGGGTTTCGATGTCGAGTCCAACATTCTCAAAGGTCAACCCTTTGGTGTCGACCCAGCCAAACTTGATCGCATAGTACATGAAGATATCATCTGCATCGGGAGAGTGGGCGAGTTGAATAGGAGATGGCATGTCTTTGACCTTATCTAGAAATTAGAGGTATTTTAGCATAAGGGGGCAAAGAGCCAAATAAGAGACGCTACTGTCGCAGTGTGGCGATGAGGCGTTTGGGATGCAGCAGTAAAGAGAGGGCATCTGTGATATGGCGGCATCCAAGATCGCTCTGCATCAGTGTGGGGGTACTGCACCCCTCTTCACCGATGATGGCGATACCCAATGCGGCATGTTTGAGCATCTTGGCATCATTGTTGCCGTTGCCTATGGCGATACACTGCGTCTTGCCAAGACTCTCGATGTAGGCAGCTTTCTCTTCGGTATGATTGTTACTGCCAAGGATTTTGACCGTGACGGGGTACTCACTGAGTTGTGCTTTGACACTGCCAAAGGTATCGGCGGTGATGACGTGGATCTGGTAGTACTCCGCGAGTTGCGGCAGCAGGGGCTGGATGTCGGGGATGAGCTTACCGTCGGTTGCGATGGTGCCGTTGTAATCAAGGATGAGATGATTGAGTTTCATCGTTTTGTAATGGGGGATCTCAATGGTCATGGTCGCCTTCTTTTTGGATAGATATTGAAAGGATAACATACTTTAAAGCAAAAGCGCACTATGATACGACAATGCAAAATGGGAATATCAAAAGGAGTGGAGAATATGGAAGATGCCAAACTGACCCAATACAGCCACGGTGCGGGGTGTGGATGCAAGATCGCGCCGCAGATTTTGGAGAAGATACTCATCAGCTCAAGGGACAACATCCCTTATCCAAAGCTGCTGGTGGGCAATGAGAGCAAAGATGATGCGGCGGCGTTTGATCTGGGTAACGGTACCTCGGTACTCAGTACGACGGATTTTTTTATGCCGATTGTGGATGACCCTTTTACGTTTGGGCGTATCGCGGCGACCAATGCGATCAGCGATATCTATGCGATGGGCGGCAAGCCGTTGATGGCGATCTCGATTTTTGGCTGGCCGATCAATGTGCTGCCTCCCGAGGTGGGACAAAAGGTGATCGAAGGGGGACGCGCGGTCTGCGAGGATGCCGGTATCCCGCTTGCAGGCGGACACAGTATCGATTCTCCTGAGCCGATCTTCGGTCTGGCGGTGACAGGTATCGTGGAGAACAGCGCTCTCAAACACAATGACACCGCTGAAGAGGGGTGTGAACTCTTTTTGACCAAGCCCCTGGGGATCGGTATTCTTACGACTGCACAGAAGCAGGGGAAAGTCGACCCGGACGATCTGCAAAATGCGATCGATGCGATGTGCACCCTCAACAAAATCGGTGCGGAGATCTCCAGACTTGAGGGGGTTAAGGCGTTGACAGATGTGACGGGATTTGGCCTGCTTGGGCATCTGTGTGAGATCTGTGAAGGCAGCGGCGTGGGTGCAAGGATCCGTTTTGATGATGTGCCGGTGTTGCCCAATGTCGAGAAGTATTGGCAGATGGGTTGCGTGCCGGGAGGTACCAGACGCAATTTTGAGAGCTACGGTGACAAGATCGCACCGATGGAGCAGAAGGTGCAGGATATCCTCTGTGATGCACAGACCTCCGGAGGACTGCTCTGTGCTGTGAGCAAAGAGAGTATTCCGGAGTTCCTGAAGATCACTGCTGAGGCGGGATTGACGCTTGAGAGTATCGGAGAGCTGGTCACTCCGGGCGAACACCTCGTTGAGGTTGTCTGATGGCACTGCCGCTGACAGATGATTTTCGCAGGATCGTATTAGAGAACCGACCTCTGATTGATGTGCGTGCTCCCGTAGAGTTTGCGGGCGGTGCCTTCCCCGGTGCGGTTAACCTGCCGCTGATGAACGATGAGGAGCGTCACCTCATCGGTATCCGCTACAAAGAGGCGGGCAACGCAGCAGCGGTAGCACTGGGCAAAGAGCTTATTGATGGCAAACCGCGTGCTGAGCGTACGGAAGCGTGGAAGCGCTTTGTCGAGGCGTATCCGGATGCCTATCTCTATTGTTTTAGGGGTGGGCAGCGTTCCGAGATAGCACAGGGGTGGCTGGCGGAAGCGGGGATTACTATCCCCCGTCTCAAGGGAGGCTACAAAGCCTTTCGCCGTTATCTGATGGAGCGCTCCGAGGCGATCGCACAGGAGATACCTACCCTCATTATCGGGGGACGTACCGGATCGGGCAAGACGCTGTTGCTGCCCAAGATCAAGGGGAGTATTGACCTTGAGGGCTTGGCAAAACATCGCGGTTCGAGCTTCGGGCGGACGCTGACCGGTCAGCCTACGCAGATCGATTTTGAAAATGCACTCGCTTACCGTCTGATCCAGGAGGAGGCAGCAGGAGAGGCACGTTTTGTGATCGAGCATGAAGGGCGCAATATCGGACGGCTCTATATCCCCAAAGAGGTCTATGAGGGCTTTATGCGGGGCAAGATGGTGCTACTTGAGACACCGATGGATGAGCGGGTCGATACGATCCACACAGAGTATGTCGAGGAGGCGATAGCACTCTATCGTGAACACTTTGGCGAGCAGGGGATGGCACTGTGGTACGAAGATGCGACTCAGGGGCTCGAGCGCATACAGCGCAGACTGGGCAGCCAACGGTATCATCAACTGCGCAGCCTGCTTCAGGATGCTTATGCACTCCACCTCTTGGAGCAGGATAGCTCCGGATACAAGCCGTGGATCGAAGCACTTTTGCGCTACTACTATGATCCGATGTATGACTATCAGCTTGAAAAGAGCGATATCCCTATCGTCTTTTCGGGAGACAGGGAGGCGGTAGCAGCCTATTTTGAGCGCCATTAACAAGGATACTATCTACAGTATATTTGATTAAAGTATAATTTTTGATTTAATTTGTTTATCATTTG